>NZ_JBNPLT010000034.1:0-29572 GCF_050313615.1 Prevotella sp. SGI.167
CATTATTGAATTATTAACGAACTATTGATAAATATATATACTTATTATTATATGTGAGTGGGGAGTAGTATGCATTTTCGGACTGTTAACTGTTAACCTGTTAACTCCCATCAGGAAAACCTCCCCATGGATAATCATGTTGCCACTATGGGTTGGTTCTGTTGTCTGCCCTTTTTCGGCAGAATAACCGTATTGATGTTCCAATACATGATAGGGCACATCATTATGATGCCCCACCACTTTGTCTTTTCCTATCCAATTAAGTGTTGGCATTATATCTATAGTTTATGGGAGTGAGGAGTAAGGACTTATGCCTCTTCATGTGCATAATTAGCGTAGTTACCTAAAATTTGTTCGATATGGATTACTTCTGGGCATGAATCCCATGTGAAGCCACCTCCCATTAGATACCAGTTGCTTCTTTCTTTAACAGGCACTTTCTTCATGCTTGGAAAAGCAGAAATAGGCATCGTTATAGAACGACCGTCTTGCAGGGTAACTTCAAACTTACCTCTCTTTGGGAAAGATACAGCCTTGATTTTAGGCTTCACATTCCAATAACCTTCATTCTGATACATATTTTTACTTTTTTATTTTTATTATTCTTATAGTTTTACCTTCCTTGAATTGCTTCCATTGGTAAAGCAGTTTAGTTTGGTATCTCTTTGCTATATCAAGAACCTCTTTGGCTTGTTTGTCAGTGAGGTCTCCTTGTTTTGCCATTTCTACTTCTGGATCCAACCAAATCTTACAGAGTTCTTCTGTTCCTCGCTTACCTACATGAACATGAGCTCTGTTCTCATGGAAATTTGTGTTATAGAACAGAAAGTTCCAAATGATTTTGGCTGTTATGTATAGAAGAACTTTAGGCATAAATCCCCTCCTTCATGATTCTTTGTTTAAGCAAGCCATTCATCCTGTCTCTTACCCTAACCATATCGACCATGGCTCCAAACAACTTTTCCAAGTCGGTTTGTATCAAGTCTAATGTCAAGAAAGAAGGAGCCTTGCCTTCGTAACAAACGTCAACATCACTCTCGTCAATCTGTTCACCACGAGCTACTGAGCCAAAGATGCCAATCTTTGTCAATCCATATTTTGAAGTAGCGATACTCTTGTACGACTTCAAAAGGTTTAGTATTTCAGATGTTGTCTTCATTGTTATAATATTTATGTCCTTCATTTCACTCTTTCATACCCTTCGTAATAGTACGACAGCTCGATGCCCTTGAAGATGACTTCTCGGTTACGTGATTTCATCTTGTAAGACGCCTTATTACGGACCCACTGCAAAAATACAAACTTTTTTCTAAACTCTCGCATAAATGAGGAAAATATTTTCATTTATCATTCGTTTTAAGTAATAAGTCCATTTGGTGCGTATTATCCGATAAAAGGCAACCCGTGAGGGCTGCCTCTTACCATATAGCAAGGGCTGCCAGTACATCCTGGCAGCCCTAATACGTTAGTATGTTATGAAAAATTTGAGAGAATTGAAACTTCACAGTTTCATAATTGTTTTACTAAACATGATTTTTATATAGAGAAAGCATAGAAATAACTACTTCAATATCGTAGGAGTTGCATTGGTGGTGCTCACCTGGTCGATGCCCGTGCGCTGCATGGAATCAACGGCAGCAGAATCGCCCATGGCTACGGAAACACCCTTTCCGCTCTTTGTATATCCTACGTTTTCAATCTGATTATCGACATCGTTCTGGAAAGGAACCTGAGCAGCATTGCCCAAGGTCAGGACGATAGCTACTACGGCAGCAGCCTTGAAGAGCGGCTTCAGGCGCTCTGTCAATGAAACCACCTTCGCCTTGTTTGGCTCCTTGGTGTATTCATCCTCAATCATCGCCATCATCTTCTGGTCGAAGTCATCACCCAATGTCTCATGCTTAGCCTCGCCCATTTCGTAAGAGAAGAGGGCTTTATATGGCTTCAGCTCGGCAGGCAACTCGTCCTGGCTGAAGAATGCGCGGAGAATCTCCTCCTCTTCGAGAGAAGTCTCTGCCTTCCAATAGCGGTCCAAAAGTTGGTTGATGTACTTATAATCCATAACTGTCGAATTGTTGAAATCTTTGTTTAACTGTTTGTCGAGCCCTGTAGATATTCACCTTGACCTGGTCTTCGGTGATGCTGAGGATGTCTGCTATTTCCTTATAGGATTTTCCTTCGATGTCTCGAAGTTGCAGACAGCTGCGCTGCTTCTCGGGCAGTTCATTAATGATGTTCCTTACGATGTCCAGCTTGTCTTTCTGAATCATGCGTTCGGAAGGAGTGGATGATGTCTCGTCGAGCCTTTCCGTGGTCTGCTCTTCCAGTGAATCGTTCTGATTATCCATCTTCTTGATGCGGTCGATCGAGAGGTTGCGGGCGATGGTGAGGCTGTAGGCCTCGATTGAGTCAAGCTCCTGCCATCTTTCGCGGGCATTCCAGACTTTAATCATCGTATCCTGCACAACGTCTTCCGCTTCCTCCCGGTTGAGAGTAATGCGAAGGGCCAGCTTGAAGAGTTTATTCTTCAGTGGCAAAACATCGTTTTGGAAACTGATTTTTTTCATCCCTCTATAATTAATGACGACTTACCTGTAAGAAAGTTACAGGCCAGTACTAAAAAAAGTTATTATTTAACAATCTCTAACAAATTTAGCGTGGAAAGCTTTTGCCCTTACTGGGCGATAGCAGCCCACATTCCTAACCCCAGGGGGCTACCCTGGGCTAAGAGCTTTTGGGCCTTAGCCCGTACTTGAACCACATGTGAAAGAGTAAAAAAGAAGAGTGATGAATTTTTCACTCTTCGTTCTTCACTTTTCACTTAATAACAGTTCCGTGCTTCCCGTCGATGGCGGTAGCGAGGGTGATAATCACCTCTTTCACACCTGCGTCGATGGCTGCAAGGGCATTCTCCAGTTTCGGAATCATGCCGCCTGCCACGGTACCGTCTGCTTTGTATCTCTCAAAATCGGCATGGGTAATCACTGGAATCACGCTGTCGTCATCCTCAGGATTGCTGAGTACGCCTTTCTTTTCAAAACTGTATATCAATGTCACGTCGTAGTAAGGAGCCAGAGCCTTGGCTGTCTCGCTTGCGATGGTGTCGGCATTGGTATTGAGGATATTGCCCTTTCCGTCGTGGGTCAATGGAGCCATCACGGGGGTAATGCCTTCGTTAATCAGGGTCTGGAGCATCTTGCCGTTGGCACGCTCCACGTCGCCTACGAATCCGAAGTCAATGCCGTCCTTCAATGGGCGCTTATGACTGTGGATTACGTCCATATCAGCACCTGTCAGGCCGAGGGCATTCACGCCGTTAGCCTGAAGCTTGGCAACCAGGTTCTTGTTGACCAAACCGCCATAAACCATGGTTACCACCTCCAGCATATCTGCATCGGTGATGCGACGGCCGTTTACCATCTTGCTCTCAATGCCGAGGGCTGCGGCTACCTTGGTGGCACGGCGTCCACCGCCATGTACCAATACTTTCTTGCCGGGAATGGCTGCAAAATCCTTCAGGAGCCGTGCCAGCTGCTCGCTGTCTTCAACGATGGCACCGCCAACCTTTACTACTGTTACTTTTTCCATATTGTTACTTTGAACTTTGAACATTGAACTTTGAGCTTTGAACATTGAACTTTATGATTAGTAAAGCAATTGAATTCTTCACTCTTCACTCTTCGTTCTTCACTTACTGAAGATATGTGTATCCAAAGAGACCATTGCGATAGGTGCCCAGGAATTCCTTACCCTCATCGAGAGAAATCTTGCCTTCCTTCACACTCTTGGTTACCCACTGCTCCAACTGGCGGACGAGCTTCTTAGGATTGTACTGTACGTAATCCAAAACCTCCTCCACGGTCTCGCCATCGAATATCTGGTCGATGCAGTACTTGCCATCCTTTACAGAGATGTGGGCTGCATTGGTGTCGCCGAAGAGATTGTGCATATCGCCCAGAATCTCCTGGTAGGCACCTACGAGGAACACACCGAGATAGTATGGTTCGTTCTTCTTCAATGGATGAAGTGGGAGAACGTTGCCGATATGACCGTCGGTTACGAAGTTGGCTATCTTTCCGTCGCTGTCGCAGGTGATGTCCTGCAAGGTAGCGTTGCGGGTAGGGCGCTCGTCCAGGCGCTGGATAGGCATGATAGGGAAGAGCTGGTCGATGGCCCAACTGTCTGGCAGGCTCTGGAACAGTGAGAAGTTACAGAAATACTTGTCGGCAAGAATCTTATCCAATCCTCTGAGCTCCTCAGGCACGTGCTTCATGTGCTTGGCAAGACTGTTGATCTCGTGGCACACGCTCCAGTACATCGCCTCAATCTCGGCACGGGTCTTCAAGTCTACGATGCCGTGAGAGAAGAGCTGTAAAGCCTCGTCGCGAATCTGCTCAGCATCGTGCCAGTCCTCCAGCATGTTGCGTGGATTCAGGTTGTCCCATATCTCATAAAGGTCCTTCACCAGCTGGTGGTCAGTTTCCTTTGCCTCAAACTCCTCTGGCATTTCCGGCAGGGAAGCAGTCTCCAAGACATCAATCACCAATACGGAGTGGTGGGCAGAGAGCGAACGGCCACTCTCGGTGATGAGGTTAGGATGCTCGATATTGTTCTTGTTGGCTGCATCAACGAAGGTGTAGACACAGTCGTTTACATACTCCTGGATAGAATAGTTCACGGAGCTCTCGCTGCTGGAAGAGCGGGTGCCGTCGTAATCCACGCCAAGACCACCGCCACAATCAACGAAATCTACATCGTAGCCCATCTTGTGGAGATTGATGTAGAACTGTGCAGCCTCTCGGAGAGCCGTCTGGATGCGGCGAATCTTGGTAATCTGGCTTCCGATGTGGAAGTGGATGAGGCGCAGGCAGTCGTGGAATCCCATCTCCTCAATCTTGTTGAGGGCGGTGAGCAGTTCGGCGCTTGTCAAACCGAACTTCGATGCATCGCCACCGCTCTCAGCCCATTTTCCTGAGCCGGAAGAAGCGAGCTTGATACGGATGCCGATGTTTGGCTTCACGTTGAGCTTGCTTGCCACCTTGGCGATGATGTCGAGCTCATTGAGCTTTTCTACCACGATGAAGATGCGCTTACCCATCTTCTGTGCCAGCAAGGCAAGTTCGATGTAGCTCTCATCCTTGTAGCCGTTGCAGATGATGAGCGAATCGCTCTGAGCCTGTACGGCGATAACGGCGTGGAGTTCAGGCTTGGAGCCTGCTTCCAGACCGAGGTTGAATTTCTTGCCGTGAGAAATAATCTCCTCAACGACTGGTTGCATCTGGTTCACTTTAATAGGATAGATGACAAAGTTTTCTCCCTTGTATCCATACTCTTCCTTTGCCTTTTGAAAACAGCTGGCTGTCTTCTCGATGCGGTTGTCGAGGATGTCTGGGAAACGGAGCAGTACGGGAGCGTTGATGTCGCGTAATGCCAACTCGTCCATGATGTCGCGCAAATCAATCTGCGTGTTATCCTTGCATGGAGTTACATAGACATCACCCTTGTCGTTGATGCCAAAGTAAGAAGTGCCCCAGCCACCGATGTTGTAGAGCTCCTTCGAGTCTTCAATAGTCCATTTCTTCATTTCTGTTCTTGTCTTGCTAGAAATCTGTTTGTTTATTTATGATATTACCTTATTATTATAGCCACGATTATACGTTCAGCATTTTCCGTATCTGCTCAACCATCCCGTTGATTTTGTCGAAGTCGTCCATCACATTGATGTCTATGATGTGTTTTGCCTTGTTGTAGAATGGTTCACGTAGCTTCAGTTGCTCACGGATGAAGATTTCAACCTCTTCGGGTGTTTTATTGAGCAGGAGAGGTCTCACTCCCTTGCCCATCTTCAAGTGGGTATGGAGTGTCTCTGGTGATGCTTTCAGATAGATGGTTTCACCTAATTGATTCATGTAGTCCATGTTGTCAAAGAAACATGGTGTTCCTCCACCGCAGCTCACTACTACGTTTTCAAACTCAGCTACCTCGTGGAGCATGTTGCGTTCAATTTTGCGGAACCCTTCTTCGCCTATTTCATCGAAAATCTGCTTCACGGTTTTTCTCATTCTACTCTCGATATACCAGTCGAGATCATAGAACATTACGCCAAGTTCTTTAGCGAGGGCTTTCCCGACTGTAGTCTTGCCGGCACCCATATATCCAATAATGATGATTGACTTCATTTCTTCAGTTTATTTCTTGCCATCGCTCTTTTTTGGGGCGATGGCAGATTCTCTTATTTCTTACGACCTCTGGTTTTTGGCTCAGGAGCTTCCTTGATGATGGTCATGCATTCATCATAGCTGAGCGCTTCAACGTTTTCCTGCTTTGCCTTAGGAATGCGATAGTTCTTTCCATCATAGGCAATGTATGGACCGTAACGGCCATTCAGGAGTTCCAGCTTGTCGTCTTCCTCGAAGGTCTTGATATGACGCTTTTCCTCGTTGGAGCGCTTTTCCTGGATGAGTTCGATAGCTCTTTCCAAAGTAATGGTCAGTGGATCATCTTCCTTAGGAATGGCTACATACTTGCGGTTGTGGAGCACGTATGGACCGAAACGGCCGGCACCGATGGTAACGGTAGTGCCTTCAAACTCACCAACTTCTCTTGGTAACTTAAAGAGCTCCAGCGCCTCGTCCAGCGTAATGGTCTCGATACTCTTGTCGGAAGGCAATTGGGCAAACAGAGGCTTGTCTTTATCGTCTGCACTTCCAATTTGTGCCACAGGACCGAAACGGCCTATCTTTACGTATACAGGACGTCCTGTCTTAGGATCCTTGCCCAGTTCGCGTTCGCCGGCTTTGTGCTCGCTGCGTGCATTCATGACTTCTTTCACTTCTGGCTCAAAACTCTTGTCGAAGTCTTTCATCCATTTGTTCCATTCAGTCTTTCCTGCAGCAATATCATCAAACTTCTGCTCTACGTTTGCTGTAAAGTTATAGTCCATGATGCTAGGGAAGTTGGCAATCAGGAAGTCATTTACCACGATGCCGATATCTGTAGGGAGGAGCTTGCCCTTCTCCGAACCAGCCATTTCCTTCTTGGTTTTCTGGGTAACCTTGATACCCTTCAGGGAATCTACAGTAAATGAACGTTCCACGCCCTGCTTGTCTCCCTTCACCACGTATTCACGCTGCTGGATGGTACTGATGGTTGGAGCATAGGTTGATGGACGGCCGATGCCTAAGTCTTCCAGTTTCTTGACGAGGCTGGCCTCTGTATATCTTGCAGGAGCCAGAGAGAATTTCTCTGTAGCAATAATCTCACGACGCTGCAAAGCATCGCCTTCTTTCATGGCAGGCAGGAGATGAGTTGCATCTTCTGCATTTTCATCCTCATCAGTAGATTCACGATAAACCTTGAGGAAACCATCGAAAGAAACAACTTCGCCATTGGCAATGAACTTTTCGCTTGCATTGTCGATATTGATGGTAATTGTTGTCTTCTCAATCAAGGCATCAGCCATCTGTGAAGCGAGTGTGCGCTTCCAGATCAGTTCATAGAGACGTTTTTCCTGACTGGTTCCATCGATGCTTGTCTCGTTCATGTATGTAGGGCGGATAGCCTCGTGAGCCTCCTGTGCTCCCTTAGAGCTGGTATGATAGGTGCGTGGCTTGCTGTAGTCGTTGCCATAAACCTTGATGATCTCATCCTTGCTTGCATTGGTGCAGAGGGAAGAGAGGTTTACGCTATCGGTACGCATGTAGGTGATTCGTCCACTCTCGTATAGGCGCTGTGCTACCATCATGGTCTGGCTTACGGTGAAGCCGAGCTTGCGGGCAGCTTCCTGCTGCAAGGTTGAGGTGGTAAAAGGTGGCGCCGGTGTACGCTTCAGTGGCTTCTTGCTCACTGTTTCTACAGAGAAGTTGGCGTCCTTACACTTCTCCAGGAAGGCTTCTACTTCTTCATGGGTTTTGAAACGTTGGTCAAGTTCTGCCTTTACCTCTGTAGCACCACCATTCTCATTGATGAGAGCGAAGATGGCGTTGACACGGTAGTATGGTTCGCTCTTGAACTTCTGAATCTCACGCTCACGTTCTACTATCAGACGTACGGCAACGCTTTGTACACGGCCGGCAGAGAGTGCAGGCTTCACCTTTCTCCACAATACAGGCGAAAGCTTGAAACCTACCAGACGGTCGAGTACACGGCGAGCCTGCTGGGCATTCACCAGGTTCATGTCCAGATGTCGTGGGTGCTCAATAGCGTCCAAGATGGCAGGTTTGGTAATTTCATGGAAGACGATACGGCTTGTCTTCTCCTCATCCAATCCGAGAACTTCGCAAAGGTGCCAGCTGATGGCTTCTCCCTCGCGGTCCTCATCGGATGCTAACCAAATCTTCTTGGCTTGCTTCGCTGTAGCTTTTAATTCTGTGACGAGTTTTTTCTTCTCCTCTGGAATCTCATAACAAGGTTCCATGGACTTCTCGTCTATACTGAGTTCCTTCTTCTTCAGGTCACGGATATGACCGTAAGAAGACATTACTTTAAAGTCTTTACCTAAAAACTCTTCGATTTTCTTGGCCTTTGCAGGGCTCTCGACGATTACTAAATTTTCTTGCATACGCTTCTACACAATTTCTTTTGGTCTGCAAAAGTAAATAAACTTTTTGCTTATACCTTATTATATAGCGATTTTTTTAGTTTTTTAAATGTTTCGGGGCTTTTTTCATTCTTTCGTCTTGTGTTTTGCAAGAAATTTGATGACTCCTTGTCTTACGGAACCTAATCCGAACTCTTCGGGATGGATGGCTTTAAGAGGAATCCAATAGGACTCTTCGGCATCGTCCATTGCTTCAACGTGAGAGAGGTCTTTTACCTTGACAATGTAGAACATATCAAGGGTGTGGACCAGAAAGCCGGAGTAAAGGTAGAGGTTGGGGATGCTGAACTGATAGTTTACTTCTATGGCGTCAAGCCCAGTTTCCTCTTTTACTTCTCTTGCCACGCCTTCTTCTCCGGTTTCGTCCATGTCGACAAAACCACCAGGCAGGTCGAGGGTTCCCTTGGCAGGTTCGTTCTTTCTGCGAACTACCAGAAGCTCGTCTTTCTCGTTGAGGATGAAGGCTACTGTGGCGCTGCTAGGGTTGAGATAGTAGGAGAATCCGCAGTCTGTGCATTTCTTGCTCTTGATGTTGTTGATTTCGAAGTTCGGGGATCCGCAAATGGGGCAAAACTTGAATTTATCTAATACGTGACTCATAATGTATATATTAAAGAACGGTCGGTCTTTGGATTAATCCAAGATCGACCGTTATGTTGTTGATTACCAGTTGTCTGTACGGAAAGGAAAGAGCGGAAGTCCACCGGCATTGGCCATGTTGCCAAGCTGGAAATTGCGGAAGCAATAGCGCAAAGCCACAGGCTTCTTTACCTTTGGGCTGGTTACGACGACGCACTCGTTCCATCCGTCGTTGCCACCTTCCTGCCAGAAATGCTTGGCTGTGGCAGGGTGGAATACCTTGTCTTCGCCTGCTACCTCGAAGCCCTTGATGCCTTCAAAACGGTTGTAGGCTCCGTAGGTGTTGTCGAAGTGAACCTTCACGGTGTCGCCTACTATCTTCATCTCCTTGAAGGTCATGCTTTCGCTGAAGAGTCCCTTTACTCCGTAGGTCTTGCTGAGCGCCTGGAGGGCAAGACGCTCGCCTACAGGCTGTTTCTGGCATGGATGTATCTGCTCCACTTCGTATGGGTAAACCAGGTCTTCGGTGCACACGATGCCGCTGTTAGGAATCACCTTGGCTGCGTTAAACTGCTGCTCGCGGAGTCTTGGTCCCCAGTCACCATTGACATCGCCATTATGATATGGTGCTATCTGAACGAAGTAGAATGGTAACTCTCCTTGTTTGAAATCACGACGCCATTGGGCTACAAGATCAGCAAGGCGCTGGGTATATTGACCTGCCGGGTCGCCTACGTTAGAACAGCCTTGGTAGAAGAGAATCCCCTTTACGCTGTAGTTGAGGATAGGATGGAAGGTTCCGTTGCCCCAAAGAAGAGGGTAGAGGAAGTCCCACTTGAACTTAGGATTCTTCGTCATCTTGAGGGAGTCGAGATCTTCTTTCGTGTTCTTTTTCAGATAGTCACGGTCTAACCAGCTTTCTACACGGCTTCCGCCCTTGTTGGCCATGACCAGACCTACAGGCACATCGAGTGCCTTGTTTACTACCTGGGCAAAGAAATAGCCAGTGGCAGAAGCATCGCCTACCGTCTCTGAATTGATGGTCTTCCATTCGCAGTTGGCGTCATCAAGAGGTTTGCTGCTCATCACGCTAGGAATCTTTACGTAGTGAACGCCCTTGTACTGATTGGCTTCAAGTACCACCTTGTTGTATCCTTCAACAGGACAGTTGCCGAATCCTTTTACGGGCATCTCCATGTTACTCTGACCTGCACAAACCCAAACTTCGCCTGCAAGAACATTGTTGATGGTAGTCTTCTCTCCATCATCAAATGTAATGGAGAGCGGGGTGTAGCTTGCCTTGGGTGTCAAGACTTTGACTGCCCATTTGCCGTCTTTCCCAGTTTGGGTAGAATAAATTCTTGAAGACCATGAGGTGCTTACCTTTACTGTTGTGCCTGGCTTGTCCCAGCCCCAAAGGTTGGCTTCTGAATCTTGTTGGATAATCATGTTGTCACCTAAGATATGTGGCAACTTTACTTTAGCCTGTGCTCCTGTCGTGATAAGAGCCAAAGCTGCTAATGCTAAAAATTTCTTATTCATTTTTTAGTGTTTAAAGTTTATTGTTGTTTATAAATTGTCTTTATCTTATAGAGCGAAATCTATAGCTTGAAGTTTAAGTTTGGAAGCTGGAAAAACTTTTCTGACTTTCAAACTTAAACTTCTGATTACCTATATTTATAGGAGATTTTTGATGGCTGCGTCTAAATCCTTAATCTGGGCGTCGCGAGCCTGCAAGGTGTTGTTTCTGTCAATGAGGAAGAAGGTAGGGATGCTTTGTACATTATATAAAGTCAAGCTTTTCCCCTGAATACCATTCTCGTCGCGTACACTAATCCATGGAAGGGCTGCTGTAGATGTTTTCCAGAAGTGTTCGTCCGGGTCTACTGATACCTGATAGATTTCCAGTCCGGCAGCATGGTACTTGTTGTAGAGTTCGCGGAGCATCATGATACGCTTGGTACTTTCGCTACTTGCGAAGGCATGGAAATCGAGCAATACTACCTTGCCCTTGAGGTCAGAGAGGCGGCGTATCTGTCCCTGATTGTCCTGTAAGGCAAGTTCTATGCAGCCGTTAACCTGTACCTTGCTGGCGTCAATCTTTTGCTGAGCCATCTGGTTTTCTATGATGCGGATATCCTTCATTCCTTCGATGGCGATATTGTGCAGGTTCTTGCCACGCTCTGCGCCTGGGTAATAAGTGTCCCAGCTGGTAGCTACGGCGGCGAACACCTTCACGTCTTCCTTGTTGTTGCGCGGATTGAATATGAGGGAATTCGTATTGCCGAGCTGGATAGTCTGGAAGAGAGCATAGTAAGATGAAGCCTGCATAGGAGCCTTGAAGATATAGTTCCTCTTGATATCTTGCTTGTAATCGTTCAGCATGCGGGCCACGATGACATCTACTGAGTCAACACCGATATTCGGATTCTTAACGATGCCGTTGATGTTGCTCTGCAGCAACATCTGCTTGAGTGACAATTCCTTGATGGTATTGCAGTTCTCTGAACCTTCTACCTCATACTTGTAACTCATCTGCGGATAAGCTGCCTTTACTGTAACAGTCTCGGTAGAGTCGATGCTGAGGTTGATGGTCTGGTTGGCGATGCGGAGTCGGTAGAATTCTGGAGTGATAGAATCCATTGCGTTTTCCTGGAAGTTGAAAGTACCATCTTCGCCCAGTTTTACGGAGTCTATTTTTACAGGGCCGTTAAGACTGATATTCTCCAGATAGAGCATAGAGTCCTTAGCCTCGGTAATAATACCGTTGATATGAAATTTCTTGTTGTTACAAGAAGTTAAAGCCAGGGCAGCGACCATAATCACTGCTGCTGAATAGAGTTTAGTTATCTTCATGAATTTATGATTTTGCAAAATTATCGACTGCAAAGGTAGTAATAAAATTGGTAATAATGCATCTTAGATAGATAAAATATTTAAAAAAGTTGAAAATAGTTGCTCATTTATTCGTTTATTAATTATTAAAGAGGTATCTTTGCACCGTTTTAGATATTTTAGATGTTAGACAAAACAATAAGTTTTTAATTTAGATGAACGTAATTACAAAAAGTGTTCAGTTGCCTGATGGAAGAACCATCACAATTGAGACCGGAAAAGTTGCAAAACAGGCTGATGGTGCTGCGGTTCTCCGCATGGGTAACACAGTGCTTCTCGCAACTGTTTGTGCAGCAAAGGATGCAGTTCCGGGTACAGATTTCATGCCTTTGCAAGTAGATTACCGTGAGCAGTACAGTGCTGCTGGTCGTTTCCCTGGTGGTTTCACCAAGCGCGAAGGCAAGGCTAGCGATGAGGAAATCCTTACCTCTCGCCTCGTGGACCGTGCTTTGCGTCCACTTTTCCCTTCTAACTACCATGCAGAAGTTTACGTACAGGTAATGTTGCTCTCAGCCGATGGTGTTGACCAGCCAGATGCCCTCGCAGGTTTCGCTGCTTCAGCTGCCATGGCTTGTTCAGATATTCCTTTCGAGCACTACATCTCTGAGGTTCGTGTAGCTCGAATCAATGGTGAGTATGTCGTTAACCCTACATTCCAGCAGATGGAAGAGGCTGACATGGATATCATGGTTGGTGCTACCAAGGACAATATCATGATGGTAGAAGGTGAGATGAAGGAAGTTGCTGAGCAGGATCTTATCGGTGCCCTCAAGGCTGCTGCCGAGGCTATCAAGCCTATGTGCGAGCTCCAGTATGAGTTGGCTAAGGAGAAGGGTACTGACGTGAAGCGTGAGTATGATCATGAGATCAACGACGAGGAACTCCGTGAGCAGATCAAGTCTGAGCTTTACAAGCCTGCTTATGATATCAACCACCAGGCTTTGGAGAAGCATGCTCGTCAGGATGCTTTCGACAAGGTTTTGGCTGACTTCCTTGAGAAGTATGACGCTGCTCATACCGATCTCTCTGAGGAAGACTTGGAGGAAAAGCACGCTGAGGCTACCCGCTACTATGATGACGTAATGCGCGATGCTATGCGTCGTTGCATCCTCGATGAGGGCTTGCGTCTTGATGGTCGTGCTACTACAGATATCCGCCCTATCTGGTGCGAGGTGTCTCCACTCCCAATGCCTCACGGAAGCGCTATCTTCCAACGTGGTGAGACCATGTCTCTCTCTACATGTACTCTTGGTACAAAGATGGACGAGAAGCTTATCGACGGTGTGCTCGAGAAGAGCTACCAGCGCTTCCTCCTTCACTATAACTTCCCTCCATTCTCTACAGGTGAGGCTAAGGCTCAGCGCGGCGTAGGTCGTCGTGAGATTGGTCACGGTCACTTGGCATGGCGTGGTTTGAAGGGTCAGATTCCTGCTGACTTCCCTTACACAGTACGTTTGGTAAGCCAGATTCTCGAGTCTAACGGTTCTTCTTCTATGGCTACTGTTTGTGCTGGAACTCTCGCCCTGATGGATGCAGGTGTTCCTATGAAGAAGCCAGTTTCAGGTATTGCTATGGGTCTTATCAAGAACCCAGGTGAGGACAAGTACGCTATCCTCAGTGATATCCTCGGTGATGAGGACCACTTGGGTGACATGGACTTCAAGACCACTGGTACCCGCGATGGTTTGACCGCAACACAGATGGATATCAAGTGCGACGGTTTGAGTTTCGAGATTCTTGAGGAGGCTTTGATGCAGGCTAAGGCTGGTCGTGAGCACATCCTCAACTGCATGATGGAGACAATCTCTGAGCCACGTGCTGAGATGAAACCACAGGTTCCACGTATCGTAGCATTCGATATTCCTAAGGAGTTCATCGGTGCTGTTATCGGCCCTGGTGGTAAGATTATCCAGCAGATGCAGGAGGATACTGGTGCTACTATCACTATCGAGGAGACTGATGGCAAGGGTCACGTACAGGTATCTGCTCCTAACAAGGATTCTATCGATGCAGCTTTGGCTAAGATTAAGGCTATCGTAGCTGTTCCTGAGGTTGGTGAGGTTTACGAGGGTACTGTCCGTTCTATCATGCCTTACGGTTGCTTCGTAGAGATTCTCCCTGGTAAGGATGGTTTGCTCCACATCTCTGAGATTGACTGGAAGCGTCTTGAGACAGTTGAAGAGGCTGGTATTAAGGAAGGCGACAAGATTAAGGTGAAGTTGATGGAGATTGATCCTAAGACTGGCAAGTACAAGCTCTCTCACCGTGTGTTGATGGAGAAGCCAGAGGGTTACGTAGAGCGTGAGCGTCGTCCACGTCCGGAGCGCGGTGAGCGTCGTGGCGGCCGTCGTGATGAGCGCCATGGTGAGGGTCGCGGTGAGCGTCCTGCTCGTCAGCCACGTCGTTATGAGCATCATAACGAAGAGCAGGCTCCAAAGGATTTTAACGATTCTTTGGACCATAACAATGATGTAGAATAGTACATTATAAGTGAAATATGTTAGGGTGCATCTTTTCCGAAAGGAGGAGATGCGTCTTTTTTATGTTTTGATGGGTGTGGAGTGGTCTGTTATAGTTGAATGGAAAAGTATATTGGGAAATAGATACAAAAAAAGTCATAAGATAAACTTATGACTCTTATTGCGCTTCAAGATGGGCTTGAACCAACGACCCCCTGATTAACAGTCAGGTGCTCTAACCAACTGAGCTATTGAAGCAATTTGCTATGAAAGAAGATGAGTTACGAGGCTAGCCTGAAACTCTCTTGCGCTTCAAGATGGGCTTGAACCAACGACCCCCTGATTAACAGTCAGGTGCTCTAACCAACTGAGCTATTGAAGCGTTTTTTGCATCAAGAACATAACGTTCCTTATTTGCGTGTGCAAAAGTACTAACTTTTCTTCATTCAACCAAATTTTTCTCTAACTTTTTTTATTTTTTTCTTAAAAAAGTGCATTTTTGAGCAGTTTTCACTACTTTTTGCATCAAAGATGGCGGTTTTCAAGAAGAAATGAGTAATTTTGTGGGCGAATATATAATACAATAAAATAATGATGAAAAAACTATTGATTTCATTGCTTATGGTGCTCCTTGCAGCGCCAACTTATGCACAAATAGATAAGGATCACGATTTTAAAGTGGCGAAGAACATGGATATATTCAATGCCATTTATAAGAATCTTGATTTGATGTACGTGGATACGCTCGATGCGGAAGAAGTGGTAGGCAATGGTGTCAAGGCGATGTTGGGAAGTCTTGATCCTTATACCACATACTATCCGGAATCGAAAGTCAATGAGTTGAAAAATATGCTCACCGGTAAATATGCGGGTGTGGGTGCTGTGATACGCTATAACTTTCAGTTACAGCGTGTCTGTATCAGCGAACCATATGAGAATATGCCGGCTGCTGAGGCAGGATTGAAGAAGGGGGATATTATCTTGAGTATCGATGATGAGAGTATGACCGACAAGGATGTGAGTTATGTGAGCGACCATCTTCGTGGTGATCCTGGTACGTCTTTCATATTGAAGGTAAAGCGACCAAGTACAGGCAAGATTCTCAAGGTAAAGGTTACTCGCCGTACCATCCAGATGCCGTTCCTTCCTTATTACGGTATGTTGGAGGGTGGTATCGGCTATATCAACTTCAATTCCTTTACAGATAATTGCGCCAAGGATGTGCGTCGTGCCTTCATCGATTTGAAAAAGCAGGGGGCTAAGAGTCTTATTTTTGACCTTCGTACCAATGTAGGTGGTTCTGTAAGTGAGGCTGTGAATATTATCAATATGTTCTTGCCGAAGGGAAAGACTGTGTTGGAGATGAAGGGTAAGTTGCAGCGTTCCAATAATGTATATAAGACCAAGGTTGAACCTGTTGACTCTCTGATGCCAATGGTTGTGTTGGTAAGCAACAATACGGCGAGTGCCAGTGAAATCATGAGTGGTAGCTTACAGGACTATGATCGTGCAGTTATATTAGGTACGCGCACGTATGGAAAGGGATTGGTACAGTCAACCATGGATTTGCCATATAATGGTCAGATGAAGTTGACCACTGCTAAGTATTACATTCCTAGTGGCAGATGTGTGCAGGCGCTCAACTACAAGCATGCTAAGGGCGGTTATGTGGAGCACGTTCCAGATTCTCTTACCAAGGTTTTCTATACCGCCGGAGGCAGAAAGGTGCGTGACGGTGGTGGTGTTAAGCCTGATGTGGAAGTGAAGCCGGATTCGTTGCCTAATATTGCATTTTATCTGGCTGGTGCCCGTGATAGTAACGAGGTGATGCTCAATTATGAGGTAGATTATATTGCCAAGCATCCTACCATTGCACCAGCTAAAGACTTTGCTCTTACCGATGCTGATTATGATGAGTTTAAGGCTCGTGTACTAAAGGCAGATTTTAAGTACGACCGTGAGACGGAAAAGTATCTGAAGGATTTGGAGAAACTGGCTAAGTTTGAGGGCTATTACGATGATGCCAAGCCCGAGTTTGAAGCATTGAAGAAAAAGCTGAGTCACAATGTGGCAAAAGATCTGGATTACAACAAGACATATATCAAGCAGCTTTTGGAAAACGAGATAGTGGCAGCTTACTATTTCCAGGCAGGAGCCATACAGAATTCTTTACGTTACGATAAGCAGGTGAAGGCTGCTATGAAGTTGCTTCAATCACCTGAAGAATACGAAAAAATACTGCATCCAGTGAAAAAATAAGTATAAAAACCTGCACAATCAATTAAAAATGCGCAGGTTATGAATAAAAAACAGGAAAATCTTTGGAGAATTTCGAAAATATTCGTAATTTTGCAAACGTTCAGTGGAATGAGGGGCTCGAATGAGTTCCTCATTTTATTTTAATAAGGTATTTATGATTGATAAAAACGTCGTTAAAAAATTAGTTGAAGAATGGCTCCAAGATAAGGAATATTTCTTGGTTAGCGTTGAAATCAGTCCGGACAATCGAATCGTGGTAGAGATAGACCATGCTGATGGTGTGTGGATTGAGGATTGTGTTGCCCTCAGTAGATATATTGAGGAACGCTTGAGTCGTAATGAGGAAGATTATGAACTGGAAGTTGGTTCTGCTGGTCTTGGTCAACCATTCAAGGTTCCACAGCAGTATATCAACTTCGTTGGTAAGGAGGTAGAGGTGCTTGATGCTGATGGTGTCAAAGTAAAGGGCATCTTGAAAGCTGTGGACGGAAATGATTTCACAGTAGGCGTAGAGGAAAAGGTAAAGGTTGAGGGAAAAAAACGTCCTGTTAAGCAGGAGGTTGACCACGTTTATCAAATGGATAAAGTAAAGTATACAAAATATTTAATCAGTTTTAAATAAGCTATGGCTAAAAAAGATCAGGAAATTACAGCGAGTATGATTGATACATTCCGCGAGTTTAAAGAAACCAAGAATATCGACCGTACTACATTGGTAAGTGTGTTGGAGGAAAGTTTCCGCAACGTTCTTGCTAAGATTTTCGGTAGTGATGAGAATTTCGATGTTATCGTTAACCCTGACAAGGGCGATTTCGAGATCTATCGCAATCGTGTTGTTGTTGCTGACGGTGAAGTAGAGGACGAAAATAAGGAAATAACACTTACTGAGGCGCGCAAGATTGAGCCTGACTACGAGGTAGGTGAGGATGTAAGTGAGAAGGTTGATTTCAATAAGTTTGGTCGCCGTGCTATCTTGACTCTTCGCCAGACTTTGGCTTCTAAGATTCTTGAGTTGGAACACGATTCTCTTTTCAATAAGTACAAGGATCGTGTAGGACAGATCATTTCTGGTGAGGTTTACCAGGTTTGGAAGCGTGAGGTACTTATCGTAGACGATGAGAACAATGAACTTATCTTGCCTAAGACAGAGCAGATTCCTGGCGATATGTATCGTAAGGGCGAGACCGTTCGTGCAGTCATCGACCGCGTTGATAATGATAACAATAATCCTAAGATTATCTTGAGCCGTACAGCTCCTGCTTTCTTGCAGCGTTTGTTGGAGGCTGAAGTTCCTGAGATTGCAGAGGGCTTGATCGCTATCCGTCGTATTGCTCGCCTTCCTGGAGAACGCGCAAAGATTGCTGTTGAAAGCTTTGATGAGCGTATCGACCCAGTTGGAGCTTGTGTCGGTGTGAAGGGTAGTCGTGTTCACGGTATCGTACGTGAATTGAACAACGAGAATCTTGATGTTGTCAATTATACTGACAATGCCAAACTGTTCATTCAGCGTGCTTTGGCTCCTGCAGCCATTACTTCTGTAAACATCGATGATGAGAACAAAAAGGCTGAAGTGTTCTTGAAGCCTGATCAGGTGAGCAAGGCTATCGGTCGTGGCGGTATGAACATCAAGTTGGCTTCCATGCTGACAGAGTATACTATCGATGTATTCCGCGAAGTGGATGATAATGAAGCTGATGAGGATATCTACTTGGATGAATTCTCTGATGAGATTGACCAGTGGGTGATTGATGCCATCAAGGGCATTGGTCTCGATACAGCTAAGCAAGTACTCAATGCTCCACGCAACTTGTTGATTGAGAAGGCAGATTTGGAGGAAGAGACTGTCGACAATGTCATCAATGTATTGCGTACCGAATTCGAACAATAATTCCCTAGCTTGCTAGTGCTTGCTGGGAATCTAATTAAATTAAATAGGAGATAAATAAATATATATGAGCATCAGATTAAATAAAGCACTACGTGAATTAAATATAGGTCTTCAAACGGCAGTTGAATTCCTTGAAAATAAAAAAGAACTGGGAGAGGTGAAGGCTGAACCGAGCTTCAAAATCAGCGATGAGCAGTATCAGGCATTGAATGATGCCTTTAGCAAAGATAAGGAAGTTCGTGATCAGGCAGAGAAGCTCTTTACCAAAAAAACTAAGGATAAGAAACGTGCGCCAGAACAGAAGGACAATCGTTCCGAGAACGTATTGGAGTCGGGCAGACAGCAGTATAAGCCGCTGGGCAAGATCGACTTGGATAGTCTCGGTAAGAAATCTGCTGTTCAGTCTGTTGCTGATAAGCCAGAGGTGCATGAGCAAGAGACTGCTGCCGTCAGTCCTGCGCCTAATAAAGAGATAGTAAAGGCTGAAAATAAGGATGAGAAGAGACAACAGAATGTCTCTCAACATAAACAGAATATGAAACAGGAGAATCAGCAAAAAACACAACAGGCAAAATCGCATGAATCTAAGGGGCTGCAGAATGGCCATAATCAGCAGAAAGCTGCACATCACAAGGGAGACAACCAACCTTCTAAGGTAGATAACAAGACTCAGCAGGATCAGACTGCTGTAGCTTTAGGGGGCTCTAGTGTCTTTACTTTGAAAAGTGAGAAGAAAATGTCTTCTAACGAACCTAAGGTGTTAGGTAAGATTGACCTTTCTTCTTTGAATCAGAGCACTCGTCCTAAGAAGAAGTCTAAGGAGGAGCGCCGTAAGGAACGTGAGGAAAAATTGGCTCAGCAGCACAGCGAGCGTAAGAAGCGTGTTCGTATTAACAAAGAGCGTGTTGACATCAATGCCGAAGCAAAGAATAATAATGGCGATGGTGGTAATGGCCAGAATAGAGGTAATAATGGTGGCAACAAAAAGAACAGAAACAAGAACAGAAATAATAATAACAATAATAATAAGGGCAATAACAACAACCGCGGCAACCAGCGCCAGATTGAGGTGGACGACGAGGCTGTAGCACGCCAGGTTAAGGAGACTCTTGCCCGTTTGACCAGCAAGAGCCAGAACAAGAAGGGTGCTAAGTATCGTAAGGAGAAGCGTGAGGCTGTTCAGGAGAAGTTGCAGGATCAGGCTCGTCAGGAGCAGAAGGAAAGCAAGACCCTGAAGCTCACTGAGTTCGTTACCGTTAGCGAGTTGGCTACGATGATGGATATCAGCGTTACTCAGGTTATCTCTACCCTGATGGGTGTAGGTATCATGGTTTCTATCAACCAGCGTCTGGATGCTGAAACCATCAACATGGTGGCTGAGGAGTTCGGCTTCAAGACAGAATACGTAAGTGCAGAGGTTCAGGAAGCCGTGAGCGAGGAAGAGGATGATGAGAACGACTTGGTTCCTCGTGCTCCAATCGTAACCGTGATGGGTCACGTAGATCATGGTAAGACCTCTTTGCTCGACTATATCCGCAATACCAATGTGATTGCCGGTGAGGCGGGTGGTATTACCCAGCATATCGGTGCCTACAGTGTGACTCTGAACAGCGGTCGCAAGGTTACATTCCTTGATACTCCAGGTCACGAGGCGTTTACCGCCATGCGTGCCCGTGGTGCTCAGGCTACCGATATCGCCATCATCATCATCGCAGCCGATGACTCCGTGATGCCTACTACCAAGGAGGCTATCGCCCATGCTCAGGCTGCCGGTGTGCCAATGGTATTCGCTATCAACAAGATTGATAAGCCAGGGGCTAATCCAGACCGTATCCGTGAGGACTTGGCTAACATGAACCTGCTCGTTGAGGAGTGGGGTGGTAAGTATCAGTGCCAGGAAATCAGTGCCAAGAAGGGTATCGGTGTTCACGATTTGCTCGACAAGGTGCTCCTCGAGGCTGATATGCTCGACTTGAAGGCTAACCCTAACCGTCGTGCCACAGGTACCATCATTGAGTCTTCACTTGACAAGGGTCGTGGATATGTTTCTACCGTATTGGTTGCCAATGGTACCTTGAAGGTTGGTGATATTGTTCTCGCCGGTACTTCTTGGGGGCGTGTGAAGGCGATGTTCAATGAGCGTAATGCCAATATCAAGTCAGCGGCTCCTGCAGAGCCAGCTATCATCCTCGGTTTGAATGGTGCGCCTACAGCAGGTGACCAGTTCCACGTAATCGAGACAGAGCAGGAGGCTCGCGAAATCGCCAACAAGCGTGAGCAGTTGCAGCGTGAACAGGGCTTGCGTACTCAGAAGCGCTTGACCTTGGGTGATATCTCTCACCGTATCGCACGTGGTGAGTTCCACGAGTTGAACGTCATCGTAAAGGGTGATACCGATGGTTCTGTTGAGGCATTGAGCGACTCATTCATCAAGCTTTCTACCGAGAAGGTTCAGGTGAACGTTGTCAACAAGGCAGTAGGTCAGATTTCAGAGAACGACGTGATGCTGGCATCTGCTTCAGATGCAGTCATCGTTGGTTTCCAGGTTCGTCCATCTGCCGATGCTCGCAAGGCTGCCGACCGTGAGGGTGTTGAAATCAACACATACTCTATCATCTACGATGCTATCGACGATATCAAGAGCGTGATGGTAGGTATGCTCGACAAGGTGAAGAAGGAAATCGTTACCGGTCAGGTTGAGGTTAAGCAGACCTTCAAGATTTCCAAGGTGGGTACTATTGCCGGTGGTCTTGTTACCGAGGGTAAGGTACACGCTAAGGATAAGGCTCGCGTCATCCGTGACGGTATCGTAATCCGTACTGCAGAAATCGGTGCCTTGAAGCGTTACAAGGACGATGTCAAGGAGGTGGTTACCGGTATGGAGTGCGGTTTGAGCCTCGTCAACTACAACGATATCCAGGAAGGCGACGTTATCGAGACTTTCACTGAGATCGAGGTAGAGCAGAAACTTTAATAAAGTGAAGAGTGAAGAACGAAGAGTGAAGAATTCATTTGTCTTTTCGCTCTATCCTATATATAATAAGGTAGGGATGAGTCCTCAGCGGCTTATCCCTATTTAGGGTTAAAATAACGAAAGGTTATTCTAAATAAAATGGCAGAAATAGAGAAAGAACAGAATCAGGTTGTCAAGGATGTGATAGACCAGAAATACGAGTATGGTTTTACCACCGATGTACATACTGAAATCATAGAAAAGGGTCTCAACGAGGATGTTGTGCGCCTGATCTCGCAGAAGAAGGGAGAGCCAGACTGGATGCTCGAATTTCGTCTGAAAGCCTACAATTACTGGAAGACGCTCAAGGAGCCAAAGTGGGGACACGTTCACGTGCCACCTATTGACTACCAGGAGATTTCATACTATGCTGACCCTTTGGCAAAGAAGCCGAAGAACAAGGAGATTGATCCTGAGTTGGAGAAGACATTCGATAAACTCGGTATTCCTCTGGAGGAGCGTCTGGCTTTGAGCGGTACCGCCGTAGATGCCATCATGGACTCTGTGTCGGTAAAGACTACCTTCAAGGAGAAACTCCGTGAGAAAGGTGTCATCTTCTGCAGTATCGGTGAGGCTGTGAAGGAGCATCCTGATTTGGTAAGAGAGTATCTGGGAACCGTGGTTCCTTATCGTGATAACTTTTATGCAGCCTTGAACAGTTGCGTATTCAGTGATGGCTCATTCGTTTATATTCCTAAGGGCGTCCGCTGTCCGATGGAGTTGAGCAGTTACTTCCGCATCAATGCCCGTAACACCGGTCAGTTTGAGCGTACATTGATTATCGCTGATGATGATGCTTACGTTTCTTACCTGGAGGGATGTACAGCGCCAATGCGTGATGAGAATCAGCTTCATGCGGCTATTGTCGAGATAATTGTCAAGGACAATGCTGAGGTGAAATACTCTACTGTTCAGAACTGGTATCCTGGTGATGAGCATGGTAAGGGTGGTGTGCTGAACCTGGTAACCAAGCGAGGCGACTTGCGTGGTGTGAACTCTAAGTTGAGCTGGACTCAGGTAGAGACGGGTTCTGCGATTACCTGGAAGTATCCTTCCTGCATCTTGCGTGGCGACAACTCTGTAGCTGAGTTCTACAGTGTGGCTGTTACCAACAACTATCAGGAGGCTGATACCGGTACCAAGATGATTCACATGGGTAAGAACACCAAGAGTACCATCATCTCTAAGGGTATTTCGGCAGGACATAGCCAGAATTCCTATCGTGGATTGGTTCGTGCCACATCCAATGCCGACAATGCACGCAACTATAGTTCCTGCGACTCTTTGTTGCTGGGCAGCGATTGTGGAGCGCATACCTTCCCATATATGGATGCCCATAACGACACAGCCGTGTTCGAGCATGAGGCAACTACCTCGAAGATTTCAGAAGACCAGCTCTTCTATTGTAATCAGCGAGGCATTCCTACCGAGGAGGCTGTCGGCTTAATCGTAAACGGTTATGCCAAGGACGTGCTCAACAAGTTGCCTATGGAGTTTGCCGTTGAGGCACAGAAACTCCTGAGTGTTTCACTCGAAGGAACCGTAGGATAGTTATCATAATTCTCGATGAAATCGATAAAAATTGACTAAAATTATGTTAGAGGTAAAGAATCTGCATGCTACTATTGCAGGCAAAGAAATATTGAAAGGTATCAACCTGACTATCAACGATGGTGAGATACATGCTATCATGGGACCTAATGGTTCCGGTAAGTCAACCTTGAGCGCTGTGCTCACAGGTAACCCTCTTTATACAGTAACAGAGGGCGAGGCTATCTTCAACGGCAAGAACCTTCTGGATATGAAGCCAGAGGACCGTGCCCGTGAAGGCTTGTTCCTCTCTTTCCAGTATCCAGTAGAAATTCCTGGCGTATCCATGACCAACTTCATGCGTGCGGCTATCAATGCCAAGCGTGTGTATCAGGGTTTGGAACCATTGAATACAAGCGAATTCATGAAGCTGATGCGTGAGAAGCGCGAGTTGGTGGAATTGGACAGCAAGTTGGCTCGCCGTTCTGTAAACGAAGGTTTCTCGGGTGGTGAGAAGAAGCGCAACGAGATTTTCCAGATGGCTATGCTGGAGCCAAAGCTCTCTATCCTCGATGAAACCGACTCAGGTCTCGATGTGGATGCGATGCGTATCGTGGCTGATGGTGTGAACAAGATGCATACCGACAAGACTTCTGCCATTGTCATCACTCACTACGATCGTCTGCTCGATATGATTAAGCCAAGTGTGGTTCACGTTCTCTATAAGGGTAGAATCGTGAAGACAGCCGGTCCTGAACTTGCCAAGGAGATTGAGGCTCGTGGCTACGACTGGATCAAGGCTGAAGTAGATGAGAAATAATAAGGAGGATGGCTATGCTTTCAGAAAAACAATATTTAGACTTGTATCAGTCTTCTTCGAGAATAATCAAGAAGAACAGTGCTGAGATGCTCAATGCGGTGCGCGATGCTGCGTTTGAGGACTTCCGTCGCCTGGGCTTCCCTTCCCGAAAGGTAGAAAGATACAAGTACACAGATATGAGCGCCATCTTCGAGCCAGATTATGGCTTGAACTTGAACCGTCTGGAAATTCCGGTAGATCCATACGAAGCTTTCCGCTGCGATGTGCCTAATCTGAGCACTTCGCTCTACTTCGTGGTAAACGATGCTTTTTATAACAAAGCATTGCCTAAAGTAGAGCTTCCGGAGGGCGTAATCGTGGATTCTTTGAGCAAGATTGCTGCAGAAAGCCCTGAATTCATCGGGAAATACTACGCTAAGATTGCCAAAACCGACGAAGATGGCATCACCGCATTGAATACATTCCTGGCACAGGATGGCTTGCTGATTTATGTTCCAAAGAATGTAAAGGTAGAGCGAACTATTCAGGTCATCAATATTCTCCGTTCGGATGTTGATTTGATGGTAAACCGACGTGTACTCATCGTGATGGAACAGGGTGCTGAGGCTAAGTTCCTCTTCTGTGACCATGCAGCCGATGACAAGAACTTCCTCGCAACCCAGGTTATCGAGGCATTCGTAGGCGAGAATGCCAGTCTCGACCTCTATTGCCTGGAGGAGACTCATTACAAGAACCGCCGTGTCAGCAACGTGTATATTGAGCAGCAGGCTAACAGCCGTGTAAACCATAACGTCATCACCCTTCATAATGGTATCACCCGCAACCGACTCGACCTCGTGTTCAAGGGCGAGGGAGCCGAATGCTTCTGCAATGGTTGTGTGATTGCCGATAAGAACCAGGTGGTAGATAACAATACGCTCATTGATCATCAGGTGGGTCATTGTACCAGCAACGAACTTTATAAGTATGTGCTCGATGGTGAGGCACGTGGTGCTTTTGCCGGCAGAGTGCTGGTTCGTCATGGTGCCCAGAAGACCACTTCGCAGGAAACTAACCAGAACCTCTGTGCTACGAAGACTGCCCGCATGTTCACCCAGCCGATGCTGGAGATTTATGCCGACGATGTGAAGTGTGCACACGGTAGTACTGTAGGTCAGCTCAACGATGCCGCCCTGTTCTATATGCAGCAGCGTGGTGTGAGCCGTGAGGAGGCTAAGTTGCTCCTTCAGTTTGCATTTATCAACGAAGTCATCGACAAGATGGAGCTGGAGCCATTGCGCGATCGCCTGCATCATCTCGTAGAGAAGCGATTCCGTGGTGAACTCAATAAGTGCGAGGGTTGCAAGCTTTGCAAGTAGATAATATCCTTTTAAAGGAGCTAAGTTCTTAAAACTATGTATGATATCAATCAAGTAAGAGCAGATTTCCCGATTTTATCGAGAACGGTATATGATAAGCTATTGGTGTATTTGGATAATGCGGCAACTACACAGAAGCCATTGTGCGTACTCGATGCCATGCGCGACGAGTATCTCAATGTGAATGCCAATGTGCATCGTGGTGTGCACTATCTCTCTCAGCAGGCTACCGATCTTCATGAAGCAGCCCGTGAGACTGTGCGCAAGTTTATCAATGCGCCGAAGGTTGAGGAAATCATCTTCACCCGAGGTACTACAGAGAGTCTGAATCTTGTGGTTTCATCGTTCTGCGATGCATTTATGAGCGAGGGCGACGAGGTGATTATCTCTACCATGGAGCATCATTCCAATATCGTGCCTTGGCAGTTGCAGGCTGCCAAGAAGGGAATCGCCATCCGTGTGATTCCTATCAATGATAAAGGTGAGATTAACCTCGATGAATTCACCAATTTATTTACCGAACGCACCAAAATCGTGAGCATAGCCCAAGTGAGCAACGTGCTCGGTACGGTGAATCCGGTAAAAAAGATGATTAAGATTGCCCATGAGCACGGTGTGCCTGTGATGGTGGATGGCGCTCAGAGTACTCCTCACTTTGCTGTGGATGTGCAGGACATGGATTGCGATTTCTTCGCTTTCAGCGGTCATAAAATCTATGGTCCTACCGGTATCGGTGTGCTTTATGGCAAGGAAGAATGGCTCGACAAGTTGCCTCCTTATCAGGGAGGTGGTGAAATGATAGAGAGCGTAAGTTTCGAGAAGACTACTTTCGAGAAGTTGCCATTCAAGTTTGAGGCTGGTACTCCTGATTATGTAGCTACCCATGGTCTGGCAAAGGCCATCGATTATGTCTCTGCACTCGGCATGGATAACATTGCCAAGCATGAGCAGGAATTGACCCGTTACTGCATGGAGCAGATGCGAACTATCGATGGAATCAGACTTTTTGGTGAGCAGGAGGGCAAAGATGCCGTTGTCAGCTTTTTGGTTGGTGATATTCATCACATGGACATGGGAACATTGCTCGATCGTCTGGGCATTGCTGTCCGTACCGGTCATCATTGTGCTCAGCCTTTGATGGACCGTTATGGCATTCTGGGAACTGTTCGTGCCAGCTTTGCCTTGTACAATACCAAGGAGGAGGTTGATGCGCTTGTAGCAGGCGTAAAACGCGTTTCTCAGATGTTCTAAAAGCTTTTATATATAATGATTCCCCATTTCTATGATGGAATTGGGGAATTATTGTTTTTATATTAAAATAAACAACCTAAAAACAAACAAATGAAAAGAATATTATTAAGTACTTTTCTGTTGATTTCCTTGAGCCTTTCAGCTCAGAATATTGATAGAAAACAAGTAGTAGAGAGGAATAATCCTCATGTGGTGACGATGGATTCGCTGAATTCCTTGTCTGTGGGTAATGGTGGCTTTGCCATGACTGTAGATGGAACAGGTCTTCAGTCATTCCCTAAGTCTTATTCCAAGGGCGTTCCTTTGGGTACGATGAGCGATTGGGGCTGGCATTCGTTTACCAATCCTGAGAATTATAAACAGGAAGAAAGTTGGCGTTATTATGATTACGGAAGGGGAAGAAAGGAGCCATACGCTACCCAGATAAAGGAAGATAAGAGAAAGAAGGCAGCAGGAGATTGGTATCGTGTCAATCCTCATCGTCTGCATTTGGGTACATTGGGACTTTCTCTGGGGGCTGATCCTAAGAATATACAGCAGGTTAACCAAATTTTGGACATGTGGGATGGAATGATTAAGAGCAGCTTTATTTATCATGGTCGTGCTTATCAGGTGGAGACCACTTGTCATCCTGAGCTGGATATGATTGCTACTCACGTCCAGTCCAAAGGTCCTATCGCATTTGATATCCGTTTTGCTTATCCTACAGGCGGTCATTGTGACGATGCTTGCGATTGGAATAAAGATCATCTTCATTCCACAATGCTTGTTTCACAAGATAAGAATTCTGCCGTATTGAAACGAACTATCGATGAAACCGTCTATTTCGTGATATTGAGATGGCAGGGTATAGCCAAACTCAAGCAGAAAGGCAAGAATTTCTATCAGCTGCAGTCAAAGTCTGCTGACTTGAAATTGACCTGTGAATATGCAGAGCAGTTATCTTCTGAGAGCAAGACTTTTGCTGAGGTTGCGGATGCAGCCAAGGCTTATTGGAATAGCTATTGGCAGAAGGGAGCAATGGTGGATTTCGGACAGTGTAAGGATCCTCGTGCTCAGGAGATGGAGCGCCGTGTAGTGTTGAGCCAATACCTGCTGGCTATTCAGGATGCAGGTGACACTCCTCCACAGGAAACCGGTCTTACTTATAATTCCTGGTTTGGCAAGTTCCATTTGGAGATGATTCTCTGGCATCAGGCACAATTTGCCTTGTGGGGACATCCTGAATTGTTGGAGCGTTCTTTATCCTGGTATTTCAAGGCAGAGCCGAATGCCCGCAAGATAGCCCAGCGACAGGGATTCAAGGGAGTAAGATGGATGAAGATGACCGATCCTGGTGCTGGTGAGGCTCCATCAAGTGTAGGAAGTTTCCTGATTTGGCAACAGCCACACCTCATTTATCTGGCAGAATTGCTTTATCGTGCCAATCCTTCGCCTGCCATCTTGCAGAAATATGCGAAACTTGTCGATGAAACAGCAGAATTTATGGGCGACTTTGCAGAATATGATAAGGAGAAAGACCGTTATATTCTTCGCGGTTGTATTGCTGCCCAGGAAACCTTACCTGCCGCTACAACCGTTAATTCTCCATTCGAGCTCAGTCAGTGGCATTGTGCCTTGAAGATTGCGCAGGAATGGCGTGAACGACTGGGTAAGGCTCGTGATGCTCATTGGGACGATATCATTGCCAAGATCTCTCCTCTTGCATCCAAGGACAGTTTATACCTTGCTGCAGAGACCGAGCCTGATACCTATACCAAGGTTCGCATGTTCAGTGATCATCCAGCCGTGATGGGTGCCATCGGTCTGTTCCCATATAATAGTAGAATGATTGATTTTGCCAAGATGAAGAAGACCGAGCAATGGATTTGGAAGAACTGGAAGTGGAATACTTCCTGGGGCTGGGATTATCCGATGATGGCAATGGGAGCTGCCCGCATGGGAGAACCTGAGAATGCAGTAGGTGCTTTACTGATGCACCAGCAGAAGAATACCTATTTGGTAAGCGGTCATAACTATCAGGATGCCCGTTTGCGCCTTTATCTTCCTGGCAATGGCGGTTTGTTGATGGCTGTAGCCATGATGTGTGCCGGCTGGGACGGCAGTATTCATCCTAATCCGGGATTCCCGCAGGATGGCAATTGGAATGTGAAATGGGAAGGCTTGAAGCCTTTGCTTTAATAATATGATGTATCATCAAGAATAAATAATATGTTGGAAAGTCATTATTATAAGGATATGATAGAGGCTGGCTGTGATGAGGCTGGCCGTGGATGCTTGGCGGGTAGCGTCTATGCTGCAGCCGTCATTCTTCCTCCTAATTATCAGAATGCCGATTTGAACGACAGTAAGAAGCTCACCGACAAGAAGCGCAAGGCGCTCCGTGAGCAGATAGAGCGTGATGCCGTAGCTTGGGCTGTGGGCATTGTTACGCCTGAAGAAATCGATAAAATCAATATTCTCAACGCCAGTTTCCTGGCTATGCACCGTGCCCTGGACCAGCTCAAGGTTCGTCCAGAGGCTGTCATCGTGGATGGTAACCGGTTTAAGCCTTATAAGGATTTGCCTTATACAACCATCGTAAAGGGAGACGGCAAGTATCTGGCAATTGCTGCGGCAAGCATCCTTGCCAAGACCTATCGTGATGATTACATGGATGCGCTGGCAGAAGAATATCCGCAGTACGACTGGAAAGGCAACAAGGGTTATCCTACCAAGAAACATCGTGCTGCCATCAGGGAATTTGGAGTCACTCCATATCATCGCATGAGTTACAATCTTTTAGGTACTGGCGAATTGAGTATAGATTTCAAGGATTAGAGGCTACAGATTTGGTCCTTTAAAACAAAGTCTGTTTTTTCTGTCGATTATTATAAACGAAAAGGAGGTAAATGCCGTCGATTGGTATTTACCTCCTTTTC
>NZ_JBNPLT010000035.1:0-29290 GCF_050313615.1 Prevotella sp. SGI.167
TTTTTTGTATCTTTGCAGCATGATTTGGACGGATAGGATAAGACAGGTGAAGATTTATCTGGTGATAGCAGCGGTATTGATTGCTGTCGCCTCGCTCGTTGTATCCCATTTCCTAGTCCGTGACCTGGCTCTGGAGGAGCGAAACCGGATGGAGGTTTGGGCGGAAGCCATGCGCTCCCTCAATACGGCAGATGATAATACCGACTTGAATCTCGTCCTTAAAGTTATCAATGAGAACAATTCGATTCCTGTCATCGTTATGGATTCTCAAAATCGGGCACAGACCTTCCGTAATATCAAGGTCACAGGCAAGGATTATGAGGATAGTTTAAGAAATGCTGCCATACTGGGGAAATCACTCTTGTCAAAAGGGAAGAATATAAAGATAGAATTGGATGACTCTACTCATGACTATATTCAAGTATGCTACGATGAATCATTGATGATTCGTCGCCTTTCTGCTTATCCTTATATTCAGCTTGGAGTGGTGATGATATTTGTGGTCATCGCCATCTTTGCGTTGCTTACTTCCAAGAAAGCAGAACAGAATAAGGTATGGGTGGGATTATCGAAGGAAACGGCTCATCAGTTAGGTACGCCTATTTCCAGTCTGATGGCTTGGCTAGAAATCCTGAAGATGAATCATCCAGACGATAATCTGATACCCGAGATGGATAAGGATATCAGGAGACTCCAATTGATTGCTGATAGATTCTCAAAGATAGGTTCCCTTCCAGAACCGGTTCCGGCTAGTCTGAATGAGGTGATGGATCATGTCATCGATTATATGGACCGCCGTACTTCCAAGAAGGTGAAGATGGTGAAAATCTTTCCTGAACATGACATTATCGTCAAGATGAATGCTTCGCTCTTTGAATGGGTCATAGAGAACCTTTCCAAGAACGCAGTGGATGCCATGGGCGTTGATGGTGGTATGATTATCCTGAGAGTGGACGAGATGCTGGATAAAGCGATTATTGAAGTGGAAGATACAGGTAAGGGAATTCTGAAAAAAAATCTGAAGAATATATTTCGCCCGGGATTCACCACCAAGAAGCGAGGATGGGGCCTTGGACTTTCGCTTGCCAAGAGGATTGTAGAAGAATATCATCATGGAAAAATATGGGTGAAAAGTAGCGAGGTTGGTAAGGGAACTACCTTCAGAATAGAACTGAAGAAGGAATAATAGGGCGATATTTTACCTCAAAAAGGGTAATTATCGGACAATAATCGGTTAATAATGAGAGATTTTAGTGATTTTTACATAAAAAATTATTTTATCTCAAAAAATATTTGTAACTTTGCAGCCCGAAACCAATATGGTATATATTGAATTTATGTGTAATATAGAGTCTTATAAGATTGATTTGAAAGCTTTGCCCCAGGGAGTAACAAATCTGGAGTTCAAGCTAGACGATGAATACTTTCAGGCAATAGATGCTCCTGACATTCAGAGAGGCGAGCTGAAGAGTAGTCTGTCCATTAACAGGACGGACGATTTCTATGAGCTCAATTTTCATACAGAGGGAGTGGTACACATACCATGCGACATCTGTCTGGACGATATGGATCAAGATATTGAAACCGATGATAGACTCGTCGTTAAGTTCGGAGAAGAATACTCAGAAGAAGATGACCTCGTGATTGTGGCCGAGAACGAAGGAATACTCGATATCTCGTGGTTCATCTATGAATTTATAGACCTCAACATTCCCATCAAGCATGTGCATGCACCTGGAAAATGCAACCCTGCTATGATTGAAATGCTTCAACAGCATTCTGCCGCCCGAAGCGGTGAGGAAGAAGAGGAAACTGTAGATCCACGCTGGGCAGCTCTATTAAAATTAAAAAAGTAAAATTCAAAAATTAAAACATTTAAAAAATTATGGCACATCCTAAAAGAAGACAGTCAAAGACACGTACACTTAAGAGAAGAACTCATGATAAGGCAGTAGCTCCTACATTGGCAGTTTGCCCTAACTGTGGTGCATACTATGTATACCACACTGTTTGCCCTACTTGCGGTTACTATCGTGGTAAGGTTGCAATCGTTAAGGAAGCAGCTGAATAATGGGTAAAATCAATGCTGTAATCACTGGTGTTGGTGGATACGTTCCTGACTATATCCTCAATAACGAGGAGTTGTCACGCATGGTTGATACTACAGATGAGTGGATTACCACACGTGTAGGTATCAAGGAACGTCGCATTCTCACAGAAGAAGGTCTCGGAACCAGCTACTTGGCTCGTAAAGCTGCAAAGCAGTTGATTCAGAAGACTGGCGTAGATCCAGACACAATCGATGCACTGATTGTGACAACCACCACACCAGACTACAAGTTCCCTTCTACAGCATCTATCGTCCTCGGTAAGCTCGGACTGAAGAACGCTTTTGCATTCGACTTCTCTGCAGCTTGCTGTGGATTCTTGTACACCCTGGATGTTGCAGCTAGCATGATTCAGAGTGGTAGATACAAGAAAATCATCGTTATCGGTGCTGATAAGATGTCTTCACTTGTTGACTACACAGACCGCGCTACTTGCGTACTCTTCGGAGATGGTGCTGGTGCAGTTCTTGTAGAGGCAACAGAGGAAGAGAACATAGGTGTACAGAACTCATACCTTCGTACCGACGGACAAGGCTTGCCTTTCCTCCACATGAAGGCTGGTGGTTCTGTCTGCCCTCCTTCACACTTCACTGTAGATCATCGTTTGCATTATCTTTATCAGGAAGGTCGTACCGTGTTCCGTTACGCAGTAACCGACATGAGCAACGACGTGATGAAGATCATGGAGATGAACAATCTCAAGGCTGAAGATGTGAACTGGGTGATTCCACACGAGGCCAACCTCCGTATCATCGAGGCTGTGACCAAGCGTGCGGGAATTCCACTTGACAAGGTGGTAGTTAACATCGACCATTATGGAAATACCAGTGCGGCAACAATCCCATTGGCACTCTGGGATGCAGAGAGTCAGTTGAAGAAGGGCGACAACGTCATCTTCACAGCATTCGGTGCAGGATTCGTACACGGTGCATCATTCTATAAGTGGGCATACGATGGTGCTGCTTATGGCAAGTAAGACATATTAAAATAGGATAGAATAATTATCTATATAAGGAAACGCATCTTTCTTATTTCATCTCAACAAAAGTGAACTAAGCAAGGATGCGTTTCTTTAGCTTCATGCCAGGTTCTGGCAAACTCATTTAAACATTTCGTTTCAATCAATTTTTTTATCGTATGCATAAAGCAGGTTTCGTTAATATCGTGGGTAATCCTAATGTGGGTAAGAGTACGCTGATGAATCAGTTGGTGGGCGAGCGTATCAGCATCGCTACCTTCAAGGCGCAGACCACTCGTCATCGTATCATGGGTATCGTGAATACCGATGATATGCAAATCGTGTTTTCGGATACCCCTGGCGTCTTGAAGCCAAACTACAAGATGCAGGAGATGATGCTCGCCTTCTCGGAGAGTGCGCTGGCTGATGCCGATGTTTTGCTTTATGTTACTGATGTGATAGAGAATCCTGAGAAGAACATCGACTTCCTGGAAAAGGTCAAGAAGATGAAGATTCCGGTGCTCCTGCTCATCAACAAAATTGACCAGAGCGACCCAAAGAAACTGGGTGACATTGTAGAGAAGTGGCATTCGCTCTTGCCGAATGCTGAGATTCTTCCTATCTCTGCGAAAAACAAGTTTGGCGTGGATATGCTCTTGAAGCGCATCAAGGAGTTGTTACCTGAGTCACCTGCGTTCTTCGACAAGGACCAGTTGACCGATAAGCCAGCCCGCTTCTTCGTTTCGGAAATTATTCGAGAAAAGATACTTCTCTATTATGATAAGGAGATTCCTTATGCTGTAGAGGTTAGAGTGGAGCGGTTCAAGGAAGATGATACCCGTATCCACATCAATGCCGTCATCTACGTGGAGCGTGATTCCCAGAAGGGCATCATCATTGGTCACCAGGGTGTGGCGCTCAAGAAGGTGAATACTGAAAGCCGCAAGGCTTTGGAAAAATTCTTCGGCAAGAAGATTTTCCTGGAAACCTTTGTAAAGGTTGATAAAGACTGGCGCAGTTCGCAGCGAGAACTCGACGCCTTCGGATATAATCCGGAATAATAGATAGTGATTAGTGATTAATGATTAGCACAGTTCTAATAACTAATCACTAATATCGACTTCCCCTCCCTGAATGTAATCGAGGGAGTGACTCTCGCCAGAGGGGCGAGGGCCGGAGCAAGGTCAGCTTCGGCAAATTATTAACTTGGATGCAGAGACCACATCCTTGAATACCTCCTCAAAGGAAGGAGGCTGAATGACTTATTATGGCAAATTTAGTAGCAATCGTAGGTCGCCCTAACGTGGGTAAATCTACTTTATTCAATCGTTTGACTCAATCTCGCCGCGCTATCGTGAGCGATACGGCAGGTACTACACGCGACCGTCAGTATGGTAAGTGCAGCTGGAACGGCAGAGAATTCTCTGTGGTGGATACCGGTGGATGGGTCGTAAAATCAGATGACATTTTCGAGGATGCTATCCGCAAGCAGGTGTTGGTAGCTACCGAAGAGGCCGACCTGGTTCTCTTCCTGGTAGACGTGAACACCGGTTTGACCGACTGGGATGAGGACGTAGCCCTGATCTTGCGTCGTGCCAAACTGCCTGTAATCCTTGTGGCAAACAAGGTGGACAACAGTGCTGAATACTATCAGGCTGCCGAGTTCTATAAGTTGGGCTTGGGCGACCCTCAGTGTATCAGTGCCGCAACAGGTGGCGGTACGGGTGACTTGCTCGACATCATATTAGACAAGCTTCAGGATAATCCTGAGGAAGCTATCGAGGAAGACATTCCTCGTTTCGCTGTGGTAGGCCGTCCTAATGCCGGAAAGAGCAGTATTATCAATGCCTTCATCGGTGAAGATAGAAACATCGTTACCGAGATTGCAGGTACTACCCGTGACAGTATCTATACCCGTTACGACAAGTTCGGCTTCGATTTCTACCTGGTAGATACAGCTGGTATCCGCCGTAAGAACAAGGTGAGTGAGGACTTGGAGTTCTATTCTGTGATGCGTTCCATCCGTGCCATTGAGAACAGTGATGTCTGCATCCTTATGCTTGATGCAACCCGTGGTATCGAGACCCAGGATATGAATATCTTCCAGTTGATCCAGAAGAATAACAAGAGTCTGGTGGTAGTAGTGAACAAGTGGGACCTGGTAGAGGAGAAGAACCAGAAGGTGATTGATACCTTTGAGAATGCCATCCGCAATCGTATGGCTCCATTCGTGGATTTCCCTATCATCTTTGCTTCTGCATTGACCAAGCAGCGCATCTTCCGTGTATTGGAAACAGCCAAGGAGGTTTACCTGAACCGCAAGATTCATATCGGTACTTCCAAGCTTAATGAGGTGATGTTGCCTATCATCGAGGCTTATCCTCCTCAGAGCGTGAAGGGTAAGTACATCAAGATTAAGTACTGCACCCAGTTGCCTAACACCACGATTCCATCGTTCGTGTTCTATGCCAACTTGCCACAGTATGTAAAGGAAAACTATCGCCGCTTCCTGGAGAACAAGATTCGTGACAACTGGTCATTGCATGGTTGTCCAATCAATGTTTTCATTCGTCAGAAGTAGAATTGAAGTGAAGAATGAAGTGTGAAGAATCAAGATGAAGAAACTTTTGATTTTTATGATAATAAGTATGGGGTTAGGATTTTCTTCCTGCAAGGAGGAGCGTCCTGACCCTTCTTACTTTGCCGGCATCGCCGCAAAGGGGTATTATGACTTACTTTTAGAGGGTAAATATGAGGAGTATGTTGCAGGTTTCAATCAACCTTATCGTATTCCTAAAGCTTATCATGACCAGTTGTTACTGAATGCCCAAATGTATGTAGAGCAACAGCAGGATGAACACAAGGGCATGAGTAAGGTGGATATTCTGAGTGCCAAGGCTGATACCGCCCGTCATGTAGCCGATGTCTTTCTGCGGATATCTTACGGTGACAGTACCAAGGAACAGATTATTGTTCCGATGATTGAAGTAAAGGGCGAATGGAAAATGAGATAATTTGATTTTTAAATAAGCTCATAAAAAAAGAGGGTGTGTCATAAGTTTATGATTCACCCTCTTCTTGTTGTTGGAAAAGCTAGGATATATTGTTGGAAAAGCTAGGATATGTTGTTGAGATAGTCAGTATCTCCGGTCGCACAACAGCTGTTGTGCGCTTGCATAACAACTGATATGCGCATGCACACCAGCTGTTGTGCATGCGGTGGTCAACTGTTATGCGCCAACTATTATCCAGACTTATGCCACACCCCTTTTTTTATAAGGAATCTGCTTATTTGTTATTTTTCATTTCCACTTCCTTGACCTTGCGGAACAGATCAGAAGCAAAGACGAGATCATTTAGTTTTTCGTTGGTTGAGCTCATCACCTGGGTTTTGTTTCCTTGCCATTCTTTCTGACCTTGGTAGATGAAACAGATATTTTCACCAATGCCCATCACGGAATTCATGTCGTGTGTATTGATGATGGTAGTCATGTTAAACTCCTTGGTGATGCCAGAGAGTAACTCATCGATAACAAGCGAAGTCTTAGGGTCCAGACCAGAGTTCGGCTCATCACAGAAAAGATATTTAGGATTCATGACGATAGCACGTGCAATGGCCACACGTTTCTGCATACCGCCAGAAATTTCTCCAGGATATTTCTGTTGAGCTTCTATCAGGTTTACTCTGTCAAGACATTCCTGTGCTCGTTTAATGCGTTCTCTATAGGTCTTGTTTGAAAACATATCCAATGGAAACATCACGTTCTCTAATACGTTGAGCGAATCAAAGAGGGCTGCACTTTGGAAAATCATTCCCATCTCTCTGCGCATCAACACCTTTTCTTTCTTACTCATGTTTACAAAGTCGCGACCGTCGTAGAGCACCTGTCCGCTAGTAGGTTCCAGGAGTCCAACGAGGTTCTTCATCAATACAGTCTTTCCGGAACCGCTCTGACCGATGATCAGGTTGGTCTTACCCGTTTCAAACTGTACGCTGATATGATCGAGTACGGTCTTGTCGCCGAATGATTTCGTTAGATTTTTTACTTCTATCATGATTATGAAAGGATTTGAGTGAGAAATACGTCAGAGAACAGAATCAGTACGCTGGAACTGACAACGGCATCGGTTGAGGATTTACCTACTTCTACCGAACCACCCTCTACGGTGTATCCGAAGTAGGAGGAAACACTCGCTATAATGAATGCGAAGAAGAGACTCTTGATGATACTCATCCATACAAACCATTGGTTGAAGGAATGCTGGAGACCCAGCGTGAGGTCATCCGGTGGCAGGATATGCCCGATATACGCAGTTCCATACGCTCCGATGATACCCATTCCCGAGCTGAAGATAACCAGGAACGGCATGATGGTAACCAGACCGAGAATCTTTGGAAGAATCAGATAGCATGCCGAGTTGACACCCATGATGTCGAGTGCGTCAATCTGCTGGGTTACTCGCATGGTGCCCAACTCTGAAGCGATGTTGGACCCCACCTTTCCGGCGAGAATCAGACACATGATGCTGGAAGAGAACTCGAGGAGCATAATCTCGCGGGTGGTGTAGCCCGATACCCATCGGGGCATCCATGGACTCTGGATATTGAGCTTCATCTGGATACAGATTACCGCACCGATGAAGAACGAGATGAGGAGGACGATACCGATGGAATCGACACCCAGTTGCTGCATTTCCTTGATATACTGTTTGAGGAACATGCGCATTCGCTCAGGTCGAGAGAATGAGCGTCCCATCAGTATCAGATATTTACCGAAGGTGGTAAGCCATTTTTCTATTATCATGTCAATCAATTATGCTTTTGATGGCTCAATTATCCAAGAAATGAGCCGTTTCTTATTAAATTATGGTGCAAAATTAACCAAAATCCTCTAAAAAACTGCAATATTGTGAATAGTTTTTGAATTTATAACCGTTATTTCCATGTTTTTTAGTATTTTTGCAACCAAATTAGCTAATTATGGACGAAAATATGAATATAGATCAGCCTGCAAACCAAGAAGGTTTGGTGCTGAGAACCGAAGGCTTGGTGAAACGTTATGGCAAGCGAACAGTTGCCAATGGAGTTTCCATCAATGTAAAGCAAGGTGAAATTGTGGGTTTGCTGGGACCGAATGGTGCTGGTAAGACCACGTCTTTCTATATGACAACCGGACTGGTGGTACCTAATGAGGGACATGTATATTTGGGTGATCAGGAGATAACCAGTTATCCTGTTTATAAGAGAGCCCGTGCGGGTATCGGCTATCTGCCTCAGGAAGCCAGCGTATTCCGTAAGATGAGTGTTGAAGACAATATTATGTCTGTACTCGAGATGACCGGCAAGCCACGCGATTACCAGAAGGCTAAGTTGGAGAGTCTCATCAAGGATTTTGACTTGCAGAAGGTGCGTAAGAACTTGGGTGACCAACTCTCTGGAGGTGAGCGCCGTCGTGTAGAGATAGCCCGCTGTCTGGCAAACGATCCTAAGTTTATCATGCTCGATGAGCCGTTTGCCGGTGTCGACCCTATTCAGGTAGAAGAGATCCAGCATATTGTGTGGAAATTGAAGTATCGCAATATCGGTATTCTCATTACCGACCACAATGTGGATGAGACGCTTACCATTACCGATCGCGCCTATCTTCTCTTTGAAGGTCGCATCCTTTTTCAGGGTACTCCAGAGGAGTTGGCAGAGAATAAAACGGTGAAGGAGAAGTATCTTACCACCAGCTTTGTACTCCGCAAGAAGGACTTCCAACTGCTTGATGAGCAGAAAAAAGTGCGTGAAGAGAGTGAATAAGGTTAAAAAAACAAATTTTTTCTATTATATATTAGGTATATCCATTAAAAATGCGTAATTTTGCAAGCCGATTGTGTGGAGGACTCACCCCAACAACTGCTTGGAATGCCTAAACCAATTGAAAGAGAAATAATTAATAATAATAAAAATAAAAAATCAAGATGAAAGTTTCATTTGAAAATCCTGACAAGATTAATGGTCTTTTGACTCTCGTAGTAGAGGAAGAGGACTACAAGAATGAGGTTGAGAAGACCTTGAAAGACTACCGTAAAAAGGCTAATGTTCCAGGTTTCCGTCCTGGTCAGGCTCCTATGGGTATGATTAAGCGCCAGTTTGGTCCTTCTGTAAAGATGGAGGCTATCAACAAGATCGTAGGCCAGGAGATTTACAAGTACGTACAGGAAAACAAGATTCAGATGCTCGGTGAGCCTCTCCCATCAGAGAAGCAGGAGCCAGCTGACTTGGAGAATGGTACTACATTCACATTTATGTTTGATATCGCTGTTGCACCTGAGTTCAAGGTAACTCTCAACGGTCGCGACAAGGTAGATTACTATAACATCAAGGTTGACGATAAGATCCTCGACCAGCAGGTAGAGATGTACGCTCAGCGTGCAGGTAGCTACGAGAAGGGTGAGAAGTATGAGGAGAACGACCTGTTGAAGGGTGATATCCGTGAGCTCGATGAGAATGGTAACACCAAGGAAGGTGGTATCACAGTAGAGGGCGCTATCCTGATGCCTAGCTACATCAAGGTAGAGGAGCAGAAGAATCTCTTCAATGATGCTAAGCTTGGTGATGTAATCACATTCAACCCTAAGAAGGCTTACCCAGAGAACGATACTGAGGTTTCTTCACTCTTGAAGATTGAGCGTGAGGCTGTAGCTGACTTGGAGTCTGAGTTCAGCTTCCAGATCACAGAGATCCAGCGTTTCAAGAAGCACGAGGTTAACGAGGAGCTCTTCAAGCAGGTTCTCGGTGAGGATACTGACGTGAAGGACGAGGCTGCTTTCCGTGCTAAGATTGCTGAGGGCTTGCAGGAGCAGTTGGTTAACGACTCTGACTACAAGTTCATCCTTGACGTTCGTGAGCACTGCGAGAAGAAGATTGGTGAGTTGACATACCCAGACGCACTCTTGAAGCGTATCATGTTGGCTAACAACAAGGATAAGGGCGAGGAGTTTGTAGAGAAGAACTACGAGCAGAGCATCAAGGAGTTGACATGGCACCTCATCAAGGAGCAGCTCATCCAGGCTCAGGAGATTAAGGTGAACGACGAGGACATCAAGGAGACAGCTAAGGAAGCTGCTCGTGCTCAGTTCGCTCAGTATGGTATGACCAACATTCCTGAGGAGTATATCGAGAACTATGCAAACGAGATTCTCAAGAAGGGTGAGTCTGTTGATGCATTGGTAGACCGTTCTATCGATCGCAAGTTGGCTGAGGCTCTTAAGAAGGCTGTAAAACTCAACGAAAAAGAGATTTCTGTAGAGGATTTCAACAAGATGATGCAGGAATAACATTTTTTAGAAAAAAAACTTCAAATAATTACGAGGTTATCGACTTTTTTTATTATCTTTGTTCCACCGAACGGGATAATGAGGTCGATAACCTCGTTTTTTGTTCTTAATTTTGAAGAAAAAAAGTAATTAGATATGAACGATTTTAGAAAATATGCTACCAAGCATCTTGGTATGAACGGTATGGTGCTTGATGACGTAATGAATGCTCAGGCAAAGTATTTGAATCCTTACATCCTGGAGGAGCGCCAGTTGAACGTTACCCAGATGGATGTGTTCTCACGTTTGATGATGGACCGTATCATCTTCCTTGGTACTGAGATTGATGATTATACAGCCAATACGCTTCAGGCACAGTTGCTTTATCTGGACTCTGTAGATAGTACTCAGGATATTTCTATCTATCTCAACAGTCCTGGAGGTAGTGTCACTGCAGGTCTGGGTATTTATGATACCATGCAGTTTATCACCAGCGATGTAGCTACCATCTGTACCGGTATGGCTGCATCTATGGCTGCTGTGCTGTTGGTGTCTGGTCAGGAGGGAAAGCGTTCTGCCTTGCCTCATAGCCGTGTGATGATTCATCAGCCATTGGGTGGTGTTCAGGGTCAGGCATCTGATATCGAAATCGAGGCTCGCGAAATTCTGAAGATGAAGAAAGAACTCTATACCATTATTTCTGAGCACTCTCATACTCCATACGACAAGGTTTATGCTGACAGCGACCGTAACTACTGGATGACTGCCGAGGAGGCTAAGGAGTATGGTATGATTGATAACGTGTTGATACGTAAGTAATAAATAATATGCCAAAGAAGAAAGTTTGTAGCTTCTGTGGAAGAGGCGAAAATGAAGTAAAATTGCTCATCACGGGTGTAGATGGCTACATTTGTGAGAATTGTGCTCAGCAGGCTTATGAAATTGTTGAGTCTACTGGAGTCATGCACCAGCAGAATGCGGGTGAAAAGTTCGCATTGAAAAAGGTTCCAAAGCCAATGGAAATCAAGGAGTATCTGGATGAATACATCATTGGTCAGGATCAGGCTAAGCGCAGTATGGCTGTGGCTGTTTACAATCATTATAAGAGATTGCAGCAGCCTGTCAGCGATGATGGTGTTGAGATTGAAAAGAGCAATATTATTATGGTGGGAAGTACAGGTACTGGTAAAACCCTGTTGGCTCGTACCATAGCCAAGTTGCTGGATGTGCCTTTTACCATCGTTGATGCTACTGTTTTTACAGAGGCTGGTTATGTTGGTGAGGATGTGGAAAGTATCTTGTCCCGCTTGCTCCAGGTTTCTGATTATAATGTAGAGGCTGCCCAGAGAGGCATCGTCTTTATTGATGAGATTGATAAGATTGCCCGTAAGAGCGATAACCCTTCCATCACCCGTGATGTAAGTGGCGAGGGTGTGCAGCAGGGCCTTCTTAAACTTTTGGAAGGTACCATGGTTAATGTGCCGCCAAAGGGTGGAAGAAAGCATCCTGACCAGGATTATATCCATGTAGATACCAAGAACATCCTGTTTATCTGCGGTGGTGCCTTCGATGGTATCGAGCGCAAGATAGCACAGCGTCTCAATACCCATGTGGTGGGATATAATTCCGTACAGAATGTGGCTAAGATTGACAAGGCTGACTTGATGAAGTATATCTTGCCTCAAGACTTGAAGTCTTTTGGCTTGATACCGGAAATTATCGGTCGTCTGCCTGTACTTACCTATCTCAATCCTCTGGATAGAGAGGCTTTGCGTAAGATATTGGTTGAGCCGAAGAATTCCATTGTCAAGCAGTATATCAAACTCTTCGAGATGGATGGCATCAAGCTGTCTTTCACGGAAGAGACTTTTGACTACTTGGTTGATAAGGCCGTAGAATATAAATTGGGTGCCAGAGGACTTCGCTCCATCGTGGAGGCAGTGATGATGGACGCCATGTTTGAGATTCCTTCTAAGAAAGTGAAGTCTTTCGAGGTTACCTTGGAGTATGCCAAGGCTCAGCTCGACAAGGCTCATCTCGGACAGATGGAATCTGCATAAGTTGGTTGGGGGATTCTTCCCCCAGCTGATTTCTAATTACCATAAGACATAAAATGAGAAAATAATATTAGGTGGATATGACAGAACAGGTTAGTCTAACAGGACAGTTGAAGCACTACTTTGGTTTCGATTCGTTTAAAGGTGATCAGGAGGCAATCATCAGGAATCTGATGGAGGGCCATGACATTTTTGTATTGATGCCTACTGGTGGTGGCAAAAGCTTGTGTTACCAATTACCTTCCTTGATTATGGAAGGTACAGCTATCGTGATTTCTCCATTGATAGCCCTGATGAAGAATCAGGTGGATGTTATCAATGGCTTGAGCGAGAGTGATGGTGTGGCACATTATCTTAACTCTTCATTGAATAAGTCTGCAATAGAGAAGGTCAAGAGTGATATCTTGTCAGGTAAAACGAAATTGCTTTATGTGGCTCCGGAGTCCTTGACAAAGGAGGATAACGTGGAGTTCCTGAAGACCATCAAGATTTCTTTCTATGCTGTAGATGAGGCTCATTGTATTTCTGAGTGGGGACATGATTTCCGCCCAGAGTATCGTCGTATCCGTCCTATTGTTAACGAGATTGGGCAGGCTCCGGTCATTGCTCTTACTGCTACGGCTACCGACAAGGTGCGCACGGATATCAAGAAGAATCTGGGTATTCTGGATGCATTGGAGTATAAAAGCTCGTTCAACAGACCTAATCTGTATTATGAAGTGCGCCAGAAAACCAATGATGTTGACCGCCAGATCATCAAGTTTATCCGTCAGCATCCTGGTAAGAGCGGCATCATCTATTGTCTTTCCCGTAAGAAGGTTGAGGAGTTGGCAGAAGTTTTGAAGGCCAATGAAATCAAGGCTGCGCCTTATCATGCGGGCCTTGATTCTGCTACCCGTTCCCAGACTCAGGATGACTTCCTGATGGAGAAGATTGATGTCATCGTTGCCACCATTGCCTTCGGTATGGGTATTGACAAGCCGGATGTGCGTTTTGTCATCCACTATGATATTCCTAAGAGTCTCGAGGGATATTATCAGGAGACTGGACGTGCCGGACGTGATGGCGGTGAAGGCATCTGTATTGCTTTCTATTGTAGAAAGGACTTGAGAAAGCTGGAGAAGTTTATGGAGAATAAGCCGGTGGCAGAACAGGATATCGGTAGACAGCTGTTGCAGGAGACTGCTGCCTATGCCGAATCATCTGTTTGTCGCCGTAAGATGCTGCTCCATTATTTTGGTGAGGAATACGGTGAGGAAAATTGCCATAACTGCGACAACTGTCTCCATCCTACTGAAAAGGTGGAGGCTAAGGATAACCTGCTTGTTGTCCTGAAGGCTGTCAAGGCAGTGAAGGAGAATTTCCGACAGGAATATATTATTGATTTCGTGAAAGGTAGGGGTACTGACGATATCGTATCCCATAAGCATGACGAACTGGATGAGTTTGGTTCCGGCGAGGATATGGATGCCAAGTTGTGGAATCCGGTCATCCGCCAGGCTTTGATTGCAGGTTTTCTCAAGAAAGATGTCGAGAATTACGGACTTCTTAAATTGACAGCTGCCGGTAAGCGCTATATCAGCAATCCTCAGTCTTTCATGATCGTTGCCGACAAGGAGTTTAAGGATGATTATGTAGAGACCACTCATGAGGGTGGAACAGGTGCGCTTGATCCTGCATTGTACAACATGCTGAAGGATTTGCGCAAGACTGTTGCCAAGAAGCATCATCTGCCTCCATACGTCATCTTCCAGGATATTTCCCTGGAACAGATGGCTACCATGTATCCGGTAGATATTCAGGAATTGCAGAATATCCAGGGCGTGGGTGCCGGAAAGGCTAAGAGATACGGCAAGGAGTTCTATACCTTGATCAAGAAATATTGTGAGGAGCACGATATCGAACGGGCCGAGGAGCTGCGGGTGAGAACCGTTGCCAAGAAGTCCATGCTCAAGGTGTTTATCATCCAGTCCATTGACCGTCAGATAGCTCTTGACGACCTGGCTGAGGCTAAGGGTTTGGATTTCTCTGTACTCTTGGATGAGATAGAGGCTATCGTGTATAGCGGAACCAAGTTGAATATCGATTATTTCATAGAAGAAGTGATAGATGACGATCATGTAGACGACATTTACGACTACTTCATGGAGAGTGAAACAGACGACTTGGACACAGCTCAGGACGAGTTGGGTGAAGATTACACAGAAGATGAAATTCGACTCGTTAGAATCAAGTTTTTGTCCGAACAAGCCAATTAAACACGTTAAATAGCATTAATAAGGTAAGATTTTCGTAAAAAGCGATGTCTATCTGAGAAATTATTGCTAAATTTGCACGCAATAAATTTTTAAAGGTTACAATATGTCATCATTTGTTGCAGATAAAATTGTAATGGACGGTCTCACTTACGACGACGTCCTTCTTATCCCTGCTTATTCAGAGGTACTGCCTAAAGAGGTAGAGTTGAAAACCAAGTTCTCTCGTAATATCGAGTTGAACATTCCATTCGTTACCGCAGCGATGGATACCGTTACCGAGGCTTCTATGGCGATTGCCATCGCTCGTGAAGGAGGTATTGGTGTTATTCACAAGAACATGACCATTGAGGAGCAAGCTCGTCAGGTCGCTATTGTGAAGCGTGCTGAGAATGGTATGATTTATGACCCTGTCACCATCCGTCGTGGCAGTACAGTGAAGGATGCTCTTGATATGATGCACGATTATCATATCGGTGGTATTCCTGTGGTAGATGATGAAAATCATCTCGTGGGTATCGTGACCAACCGTGACCTTCGTTTCGAGCGTCACATGGACAAGAAGATTGATGAGGTAATGACCAGCGAGAACCTGGTTACTACTCATATCCAGACCGACTTGATCGCTGCTGCTGCTATCCTGCAGGAGAACAAGATCGAGAAGCTTCCTGTAGTTGACAATGAGAATCACCTGGTAGGTTTGATTACTTACAAGGACATCACCAAGGCTAAGGATAAACCAATGGCTTGCAAGGATGCCAAGGGTCGTCTTCGCGTGGCTGCCGGTGTAGGTGTTACCGTTGATACTTTGGATCGTGCAAAGGCTTTGGTTGAGGCTGGTGCTGATGCCATCGTCATTGATACTGCTCATGGTCATTCTAAGGGTGTGGTAGAAAAGCTTCATCAGGTGAAGGCTGCCTTCCCTAACGTAGACGTAGTGGTAGGTAATGTGGCTACTGGTGCTGCTGCCAAGTATTTGGTAGAGAATGGCGCTGATGGTGTCAAGGTTGGTATCGGTCCAGGTTCTATCTGTACTACTCGTGTCGTAGCCGGTGTGGGTGTTCCTCAGTTGAGCGCTGTCTATGATGTATATTCTGCTTTGCAGGGTACTGGTGTGCCTTTGATTGCTGATGGTGGTCTCCGCTATTCTGGTGATGTCGTGAAGGCTTTGGCTGCTGGTGGTAGCTGCGTGATGATCGGTTCTTTGGTTGCTGGTACTGAGGAGAGTCCTGGTGATACCATCATCTTCAACGGTCGTAAGTTCAAGAGCTATCGTGGTATGGGTTCTTTGGAGGCTATGGAGCAGAAAAACGGTTCTAAGGACCGTTACTTCCAGGGTGATACCAAGGATGCCAAGAAGTTGGTACCAGAGGGTATTGCTGGTCGTGTTCCTTACAAGGGAACCGTTCAGGAGGTTATCTATCAGCTGATGGGTGGCTTGCGTTCTGGTATGGGATACTGTGGTGCAGCTAATATCGAGAAGTTGCACGGTGCTAAGTTCACCCGCATTACCAATGCTGGTGTGTTGGAGAGTCACCCACATGATATTACTATCACCAGTGAGGCTCCAAACTATAGCCGTCCGGTATAAATTAATGTAAAATATTAATATGAAATTTTATGCGCTTTCTCTAGCTATGCTCCTTCAGGGGAGCATAGCTTTTGCTCAAAACGATCCTACTGTCATGACCATCAATGGTCAGCCCGTCAGCCGCTCTGAATTTGAGTATTCTTATAATAAGAACAATTCCGAAGGTGTCATTGACAAGAAATCTGTCAATGAGTATGTCGACTTGTTCGTCAATTATAAGTTAAAGGTGCAGGCTGCCCTGGATGCTCGTCTGGATACCTTGTCTTCTTTCAAGGCTGAGTTCCTGCAGTATCGTGACCAGCAGATTCGTCCTTTCGTCATTTCTGATAAGGACGTAGAAGCGGAAGCGCATAGGATTTATAATGATACGAAGCAGAGAGTGCTTGCTGCCGGCGGGATGGTAAGACTTGCCCATATCCTGATAAGACTGGGTCAGAAAGCTTCCGCTGCCGAACAGGACAAGGCTAAATATAGAGCCGATTCTTTGTATCAGGTGTTGAGAAAAGGGGGTAACTTTGCTGAATTGGCAAGGAAATATTCAGATGATAAAGGCTCTGCCGTCAAAGGCGGAGATATTTCATGGATTACCAGAGGACAGACGGTAAAGGCTTTCGAGGATGCCTGCTTCTCCATGAAGGTGGGAGAGATGTCCAAGCCGGTCTTGTCTGAATTTGGATATCATATCATCAAGTTGATGGGTAAGCAGGATTTCTTCCCATACGACTCGGTGAGGAATGATATCTGTCACTTCATTGATGCACGTGGCATCAGGGAGCATATCATTGATGTGAAGTTGGATTCCATCAGTAAGTCGTCAGCTCAGTTGAAGGATAAGGAAGCTGTGCTTGATGATATGACTGCGAAAATGACCGCAAAAGATGACCAGTTGAAGTATCTGGTTCAGGAATATCACGATGGACTGTTGCTGTATGAAATCAGCAACCGTCTGGTTTGGGAGAAGGCTGCCAGGGATGAAGAGGCTCTGGCTGCTTATTTCGCCAAGCACAAGAAGAATTATGCATGGGATGAACCTCGGTTCAAGGGCATTGCTTACCATGTGAAGAATCAGGCGGATGTGAAGGCGGTGAAGAAGGCGCTCAAGGGGAAGCCTTTTGATGAATGGGCTGAGGTGCTGAGAAGTTCCTTCAATGCCGATTCCGTTATTCGCATTCGTGTTGAAAAGGGTATCTTCAAGATGGGGGATAACGCTTTGGTTGACAACAAGGTGTTCCGCAGGGACGTAAAGGTTGAACCTCTCAAGGAGTATCCGATAGATGCAACTTATGGAAAGGTCTTGAAAAAGGGACCTAAGGAGTATACGGATGTCAAGGCGCTGGTGATTGCCGACTATCAGGATGTGCTCGAAAAGGAATGGGTTGCTGAATTGAGAAAGAAATATAAGGTTGTAGTCAATCAGGAAGTATTGGCTACGGTGAATAAACATTAATATATATTGAAACATAGATGAAATTGGGATATAAGACAAGTTGGGCTCTCGTGGCTCTCTTGATGATTGTTGGAATCAGTGCCAATGCTACGAGAAGTGGCAAGAGTGCTTGGGCAAAGACTGCCGATTCTGACTCGGTGGCAGAGAAGACTGCTGCTGTTTCACAGCCTGTCAATGAGGGTAGCGTCGTAGATGAGGTTATCTGGGTTGTGGGAGATGAGGCTATTTTGAAGTCTGATGTTGAGGTAACTCGTTTGCAGGCTGAGGCTGAGGGTATCAGATATTCCGGCGATCCAGACTGTTCTATTCCTGAGCAGATTGCTGTTCAGAAGCTCTTCCTCCATCAGGCTGCCATTGATAGTATCGAGGTCTCTGAATCTGAAGTGATGCAGGGTATTGATGCGCAGATCAATGCCTGGGTTTCCATGATTGGCTCCCGCGAGAAGTTGGAGGAATATCGTAAGCAGACCATCACCCAGATGCGTGAGCAGATGCATGATGACTTCAAGAACCAGCAGCTCATCCAGAAGATGAAGCAGGAACTGGTCAAGAATATCAAGGTCTCGCCTGCTCAGGTACGCAAGTATTTCAACAACTTGCCTGCCGACAGTATTCCTTTCGTACCGACAGAGGTGGAAGTGGAAATCCTGACCATGCAGCCTCGTATTCCGATGGAGGAAATCAACCGTGTGAAGAACCAGCTGCGAGAATTCACTGACCGTGTGAACAAGGGCGAGACTACTTTCGCTACTTTGGCACGTATGTATTCTGAAGACCCTGGTTCTGCTCGTATGGGTGGTGAGATGGACTATGTAGGAAGAGGTATGTTGGATCCTGCCTTTGCTAATGTTGCATTCAACCTGACCGACCCAAAGAAGATTTCCAAGATTGTGGAGTCTGAGTTCGGCTTCCATATCATCCAGTTGATTGACAAGCGTGGTGATAAGCTGAAGTGCCGCCACATTCTGTTGAAGCCACGGGTTTCTCAGGAAGCTATCGATAAGTCTATCGGCCGTCTGGATTCCATTGCCAATGATATCCGTGCCGATAAGTTTACCTTCGAGGCTGCTGTTGGTGCTCTTTCTGACGATAAGGATACCCGCAACAACAAGGGTATGATGGTGAATGTGGTCGATGGTGATGTACGTACTTCTAAGTTCAAGATGAAGGACCTGCCTACTGAGGTGGCACGTATGGTGGATACCATGAAGGTGGGACAGATTTCAGCACCGTTTACCATGGTCAATACCAAGGGAAAAACTACCTGCGCCTTGGTGAAGCTGGTTAGTAGAGTAGAGGGTCACCGCGCTACCATTACCGAAGATTTCCAGGTGATGCAGGATGTGGTGCTGGCCAAGGAACGCCAGAAAACCATTCACGACTGGGTAGTGGATAAAATCAAGAAGACATACGTTCGAATGAACGATCGATACAAGGATTGTAAGTTTGAATATCAAGGTTGGATTAAATGATAAACAAGCATTCTGATAATATTAAGAACGGGCATAGAATCTCTATTATATTGATTCTATGCCTATTTGGGTTTTGTTTGGTACAGGCCATGCAAGCCCCTAAAAAGCGTAGTAAGAAGCGTCCTGACGGAGACCGCGTCTATTTGTTGCATGCTGATGAACTCCGTTATGATATGTTTGGTAGCAATCCTGATGCACAGATTGTGAAGGGCAAGGTGTCCTTCGCCCATCAGGGGGGCCACCTTACCTGTGATAGTGCCTATTTCTATCAGGCTTCCAATTCCGTCAAGGCCTTCGGGCATGTCCATTACCGTCAGGGTGATACCTTGTCGCTCACTTGTGAAAGGGCTGATTATGACGGACAGATGCAGATGATGCATGCCCGAAAGAACGTGGTCCTGCATCACCGCCGACAGACTTTGCGTACTGACAGTCTGGATTTCGACCGTTTGTATAATATGGCAAACTTCTTTGATGGTGGTACGCTCATCGACGGCAAGGACCGTCTGGTTTCCGACTGGGGTGAGTATCATACCCGGACCCGTGAGGCTAAGTTCGTCTACAATGTCAAGTTGCGTAGTGGCAAGGATGTGGTTACTACCGATACCTTGTATTATGATGTGCCAACGTCTACAGCCCACATGGTGGGGCCATCCAAGATAGTTTCCGGTAGTGGCGGTATCGTCCATACCGAGGATGGCTATTATGATACCAGGACAGATAAGGCAAAGCTCTTTGGCCGTTCTACCATCATCGACAAGGAGAAGAGTATCACCGGCGACAGTCTCTATTACAAGAAGGATGGCGAGAGTACCGGATATGGCAATGTCGTTTTTGTGGATAAGAAGAACAAAAATTCGCTTACCTGCAATTATCTGCGATATAATCAGAAGACCGGTACCGGATTTGCTACCCGCAATCCTGTTGCCATGGATTTCTCCAAGAAGGATACCTTGTGGATGCATTCAGATACCATGCGCATCTATACCTTCCATATCAATACCGACTCCGTTTACCGTAAGGTGCATGCCTATCCTAAGGTAAGGGCTTACCGTGCAGATGTGCAGGCAGTATGCGATTCGCTGGTCTTCAACTCCAAGGATTCCTGCATGACGATGTATAAGGATCCTATCACCTGGAACGGCAACCGTCAGCTGCTGGGTGAGGAAATCAGGGTATACATGAATGATTCTACCATTCGCATGGCACATGTCATCGGACAGGCTCTTTCCATCGAACAGATGCCGGATTCCGTCCATTACAATCAGATCACTTCCAAGGAGATGAAGTCATTCTTCGAAGCGGGAGAGGTCAAGATGACTGAGGCTATAGCCAATGTGCAGACCATTTATTATATGACCAATGACAGGGACAGCTCTCTGGTGGGCTTGAACTATCTGGAGACGGATACCATGAGAATGTATATGGGTGCCCAGCGGAAGCTGGACAAGATATGGACCAATAAGTTCACCAGCACCCTGTATCCTATCACGCAGATACCGCCGGCACAGTATAAGTTGCCTAACTTTGCCTGGTTCGAGGATATCCGTCCAAAGGACAAGAATGATATCTTTGTATGGAAAGGCAAGGGCAAGGGCTCGGAACTCAAGGCTATCAAGCGTCATGAGGCGCCGCTGCAGACCTTGAAGAAGTCTGATGCCGTAACGCAGCAACCTAAGGAACCGGCTGGTGGCGACAAGGAAAAACCTAAAGAGAAATAAAGAAAGGAATATATTTAAAGAGTATATATATTAAGGTGTAATCATGAGTGATGTAATTCAACTTTTACCCGATTCGGTAGCCAATCAGATTGCGGCAGGTGAGGTGATACAGCGCCCTGCCTCTGTTATCAAGGAGTTGGTTGAGAATGCCGTTGATGCCGGAGCGATGAACATTCAAGTCGTGGTGGTGGATGCTGGACGTACCTCTATTCAGGTGATAGATGATGGTAAGGGAATGTCGGAGACGGATGCCCGCTTGGCTTTCGAGCGCCATTCTACTTCCAAGATTCGCAAGGCTGATGATTTGTTCAATCTTCATACGATGGGTTTCCGTGGTGAGGCTTTGGCTTCCATCGCTGCCGTAGCTCAGGTAGAACTCAAGTCCCGTCAGGCTTCTGATGAAATAGGAACCCTGATTCGGATTTCCGGCTCACGTTTCGAGAAGCAGGAGCCATGCTCCTGTCCGGTGGGAAGTATCTTCGCCATCAATAATATATTCTATAATGTACCCGCACGAAGGAAGTTCCTGAAGTCGAATTCTACCGAGCTGAATAATATCCTTACTGCTTTCGAGCGTATCGCCTTGGTGAATCCGCAGATCAACTTCTCGCTGCGCAGCAATGAGACCGAGGTTTTCAATCTCCGTGCTGCCAATCTGCGCCAGCGCATCCTGGATGTCTTCGGCAAGCGATTCAATCATGAGTTGCTGCCGGTGAATGTCGAGACTACCATGTGCAAGATTTCCGGTTTCGTCGGTAAACCGGAGGCTGCCCGCAAGAAGGGTGTTCACCAGTTCTTCTTCGTCAATGGCAGATATATGAAGCATCCTTACTTCAATAAGGCGGTGATGTCTGCCTTCGACCGTTTGATTCCGCAGGGAGAACAGGTTCCTTATTTCCTCTACTTCGAAGTAGACCCTAAGGATATTGATGTCAACATCCATCCTACGAAGACCGAAATCAAGTTTGAGAACGAACAGGCCATCTGGCAGATCATCCTTGCCTCGGTCAAGGAGTCGATAGGTATGTTCAACGAGGTTCCTACCATCGATTTTGATACGGAGGACAAACCGGATATTCCGGTATATAATCCCGAAAAGGCGCCAACGGCTGCCGCTCCGAAGATTAGTCTGAATCCTGGTTACAATCCTTTTAAGACCAACTCTTCTTCCAGCCATTCATCATCAGCTGGCGACAGCTTCACTTCTGCCATCTCTTCGTCGGCAGTATCATCGGCTTCCTCTTACGGAACAATCCCTTCAAAGATCAAGCCTCAGGTAGATGAGAACTGGGAACAGCTCTATGAGGGGCTGAAAGACGAGTCGGAAGTTGAGGAGCATACGATGGAACTCTTTGATGAGCCGTTGGAGGAATGCACTTCTTCCAATATCCTTGCCGAGAAGTCGCCGGCTCATTATCAGTATAAGGGCAAGTATATCATGACAGCCGTCAAGTCGGGACTGATGATCATCGATCAGCATCGGGCTCATGTCCGCATTCTCTACGAGCGCTATCTGCAGCAGCTCAAGGACCGCACTTTCCATTCCCAGAAGGTACTCTTCCCGGAGGTCGTACAGTTTCCGGTTTCCGAAAAGGTCATCTTCGAGAAGATTCTGCCGGAGATGCAGGGCATGGGATTTGAACTGGATGATCTGGGCGGTGGCAGTTACGCTGTGAACTGTGTACCGGCAGGTCTGGAAGGATTGAATCCCGTCCGCTTGGTACAGGACATGGTGACGAGTGCCATCGAAAAGGGAGTAGGAGCGATGGATGAAATCAACCGTACTCTGGCTTTGTCCCTTTCCCGTCAGGCTGCCATCCCATACGGTCAGGTGTTGAGCAATGTGGAAATGGAAAACCTGGTGAATGGTCTGTTCGCCTGCGAGAATGTCAACTACACCCCCGATGGCAAGTCGGTGCTGTGCATCCTTCAGCAGGATGAGATAGAACATCTCTTGGGGTAATTGACTGGACTATCGCATGTGGGGAAGTTAAAGGAAGTTAGGGAAGTTAAGGAGTTAAGACGTCTGTCTTGCAGCTAAAAAACTACGCCAAAAAGACTATTGTCTTAACTCCTCAGCGACCGTAGGGAGCGATAACTCCTTTAACTCCTGAATTTGCGAAACTTGAATAAATGGTAATAAAAATAGAAAGTTATGAAGAAATTTTTCTCAATGCTAGCTTTGGCTAGTCTGTCTTTGAGCTCATTCGCTCAGGACGCAACTACTCAGGAGAAATACAGTGTTGCTACCAATTCTTTTTGGAGCAACTGGTTTTATGAGGTTGGCGCAGATTGGAATTCCTGGTATTCTGCCCAGGAAAAGGGCGCAGGATATTCCAAGAGCCCTTTCAAGAAGTTCCGTTCCAATCCTGGTGTTTCTCTGGCATTTGGCAAGTGGTATACTCCTGGTGTCGGTTTCCGTACCAAGATTCAGGGCATCTGGGGTAAGTTTGTTGATGCTGATGGCAATGATGCTACCAACGAGGGCAACGGTAATAAGTACTGGGTTGCCAATGAGCAGGTGATGTTCAATCTCAGCAATCTGCTTTATGGCTACAACGAGAACCGTGTATGGAATCTCATCCCGTTTGCCGGTGCCGGTATCGGACGTTCCATGACTCACAATGCCTATGCTTTGGATTATAGTGCCGGCATCCAGTCTTCCTGGAAGATTGGAAAGAAGACCAACCTCTTTGCTGAGGTCGGTGTGAATTCCTTCGATGCTGATATTGATGGTTGCGCAGGCAACAGCCGCAATACCTTTACCCGCCGTTGCAATAATTTCTATGCTGAGGTAGGTCTTACCTTCAAGTTGGGTAGAGGTACATGGGATAAGACACCGGATGTCGATGCCATCACAGCCCTTCATCAGTCAGAACTCGATGCACTCAATGCCACATTGGAGGATGCCAATGCAGAAAACGAGCGTTTGAGAAACGAGTTGGAGAACCAGAAGACTGCCGAGACCCAGGTTGTCAAGCAGTTTGTAGGTACTCCGGTATCTGTTTTCTTCAATTTGGGTAAGTCAAAGATTGCTTCCAGGAAGGATCTGGTCAATGTGGAGACTCTTGCGAAGTATGCCAAGGAGAACAATTTGAAGTTGGTTGTGAATGGTTATGCTGATAGTGCTACCGGTTCTGCAGCCTTTAACGAGAAACTTTCTCAGGCTCGTGCCGAGCGAGTAGCCGGTTTGCTCGTCAAGATGGGAGTTGATAAGGACAATATCATCGTGAAATCAAACGGTGGTGTGAAGGATTTGGATCCAGTTTCATACAATCGTCGTGCCACTATTCAGATTTCTGAGTAATGATAAGGCACGGATTACACGGATTTTATGGTGCTAATATAAGTAAAGCGATAACCATCTCTCATAAAAAATCCGTGTAATCTGTGTAATCCGTGCCTAAAAACAGGTGAAAAGGGGGTAAAAACACCGAAAAATGGCTTTTTTTGAAGAAAAATGCAGAAAAATGAAAAAAAGTTGCTCAAAAATTTGGTGGAACCGGAAATTGTTTGTACCTTTGCAACCGCTTACGAAAAGTAAGGGCGCTTAGCTCAGCTGGTTTAGAGCATCTGCCTTACAAGCAGAGGGTCGGCGGTTCGAATCCGTCAGCGCCCACAGGGGTGTTTTTCCCTGTTGGTCATACTTATGATGAGCGGGGAAATTTTTAGAGGGCGTTTAGCTCAGCTGGTTTAGAGCATCTGCCTTACAAGCAGAGGGTCGGCGGTTCGAATCCGTCAACGCCCACTTCTAATGAAGGTCTTTCAACGAAAGTTGAGAGACCTTTTTTTAATTAAAGCTAAAAAATATCGTTTTTCGCTGTTTTCTCAGATTTATTCATTAACTTTGCACCCTATATATAATACGTATTAATATGAATTTAGATTTATTGACTGCCATATCGCCTATAGATGGTCGTTACAGGGGAAAAACAGAGCAACTCGCTAACTATTTCTCAGAGTATGCTCTTATTCGTTATCGTGTTCGAGTAGAGATAGAGTATTTCATTACTTTATGTGAATTGCCTTTGCCACAGTTGGCTTCTTTCGACAAGTCGCTGTTTGAGCGCTTGCGTGATATCTACCGTAACTTTGACGAAAATGAGGCTCAACGTGTCAAGGACATTGAGAAGGTAACTAATCACGACGTAAAAGCCGTAGAGTATTTCATCAAGGAGGAGTTCGATAAGATTGGTGGATTGGACGACTATAAGGAGTTCATTCACTTCGGTCTCACTTCTCAGGACATCAACAACACCAGTGTACCGCTTTCTGTCAAGGAGGCTTTGGAGGAGTGCTTCTACCCACAGGTAGAGGAACTTATTGCACAGCTCCAGACTTATGCTGACGAGTGGAAGGATGTGCCTATGTTGGCTAAGACTCACGGACAGCCTGCGTCTCCTACACGTTTGGGTAAGGAAATCATGGTTTATGTTTATCGTCTTACCGAACAGCTTGAGTCTTTGAAGGCTTGCAAGTTTACTGCTAAGTTTGGTGGTGCTACTGGTAATTACAATGCCCACCATGTTGCTTATCCGGAGTATGACTGGAAGGCTTTCGGCAACAAGTTCGTCAGCGAGAAGCTCGGCTTGCAGCGTGAACAGTATACCACTCAGATCAGCAACTACGATCATCTCGGTGCTATCTTTGATGCCATCCGTCGCATCAATACCATCATCATCGACTTGGACCGTGACTTCTGGATGTATATCTCTATGGATTACTTCAAGCAGAAGATCAAGGCAGGCGAGGTTGGCTCAAGTGCTATGCCGCATAAGGTAAACCCTATCGATTACGAGAATAGTGAGGGTAACCTGGGTATTGCCAATGCCATCCTTCAGTTCCTGGCTCAGAAGCTTCCGGTAAGCCGCCTGCAGCGCGACCTTACTGACAGTACCGTGCTCCGTAACATCGGTGTGCCTCTCGGTCATAGCGTCATCGCTATCCAGAGTACCCTGAAGGGATTGCGCAAGCTCATCCTCCACGAGGAGAAGTTGCAGGAAGACCTGAATAATACCTGGGCTGTCGTAGCTGAGGCTATCCAGACCATCCTCCGTCGTGAGGCTTACCCACATCCATACGAGGCTTTGAAGGCATTGACTCGTACCAACAAGCACATGACTGAAGAGACCATCCATGAATTTATTCAGGGCTTGAACGTCAGCGACAGCGTGAAGGCTGAACTGATGGCTATCACTCCAAGCAATTATACGGGCATCTAAATACTACCGGCTTCCTCCAGGGTAGCAATAGCATGAAGATATTCAACATAATATATTTATAATTATTTTTTCACTAACCCGGCCGTGAGGCTTAAATTAAGATTTAAAGAAAATGGATTCAGAATTCGGAAACAAACCTCAGGATCATGCATCTGAGAAAGAGAACACCCGAGAGGGCTACAACCCAGCAGGCGGTTATCAGAAGAGTTATCGCCCAGTAGGTCGCACTCAGCGTCCACGTATCAACACTCATCGCTCTTCATTCAGCAGCGATAGAAGTAGTAGTAATAGTGAAGGCGGCTTCCGTCCAGAAGGATTCGGAGCTGGCTTGCAGAGCTCTAATACCGAGCGCCCACAGCACAGCGGATACCAGAGCCGTGGCGGTTACAACAGCAACCGTGGTGGTGGTCATCGTCCTCAGCAGGGTGGTTACAGCAATGGTGGCAGCTATGGTCGTCCTCAGCAGGGTGGCTACAACAGCAACCGTGGTGGCTATAATAGTAATAATGGTGGCGGTTACGGCCGTCCTCAGCAGGGCGGTTACGGTCGTCCACAGCAGGGTGGTTACGGTCGTCCTCAGCAGGGTGGCTACGGTCGTCCACAGCAGGGCGGTTACGGTCGTCCACAGCAGGGTGGCTACGGTCGTCCTCAGCAGGGTGGTTACGGTCGTCCACAGCAGGGTGGCTACAATAACAACCGTGGCGGTGGCTACAACAACAACCGTAGTGGTGGCGGTTTCCGTCAGCGCACACCAGGTTATGATCCTAATGCAAAATATAGTCTCAAGAAGAGAATTGAATACAAGGAGGAGAACTTCGACCCTACAGAGCCATTGCGCTTGAACAAGTTCCTCGCCAATGCTGGTGTATGCTCACGCCGTGAGGCTGATGAGTTCATCCAGGCTGGTGTTGTTACCGTTAATGGTGAGGTGGTAACTGAGTTGGGTACCAAGATTCTTCGCACCGATGAGGTGAAGTTCCACGATACTCCTGTTTCTTTGGAGAAGAAGGTTTATGTATTGCTCAACAAGCCTAAGGATTACGTTACCACTAGCGATGATCCTCAGCAGCGCAAGACCGTGATGGACCTCGTGAAGGACGTTTGCCCAGAGCGTATCTATCCTGTTGGTCGTCTCGACCGCAATACTACCGGTGTACTCCTTCTCACCAACGACGGTGACCTGGCTTCTAAGCTGACTCACCCTAAGTTCCTGAAGAAGAAGGTATATCACGTACACCTCGACAAGAACCTTACATCTCATGATATGGATCAGATTCGTGAGGGTATCACTTTGGAAGATGGTGAAATCAAGGCAGACGCTGTCGAGTATGCTGACCAGCACGACAAGTCACAGGTGGGCATCGAGATCCACAGTGGCAAGAACCGTATCGTTCGCCGTATCTTCGAGAGCCTTGGCTATCGTGTAACTAAGTTGGATCGTGTACAGTTCGCTGGATTGACCAAGAAGAACCTCCGTCGTGGCGACTGGCGCTTCCTTACAGAGAAAGAAGTAGACATGCTCCGCATGGGTGCTTTTGAATAAAACAGAGTAATAAACAATGGAAAAGATTAAAAGAACTAAGGTTGTAGACGTGCTCAAGAGCACTGCCTACAACTCAATCGTGAATGTAAAGGGATGGGTACGTACCCATCGTAGTAGCAAAGCAGTCGATTTTATCGCTCTTAACGATGGTTCTACTATTAATAATGTTCAGATAGTAGTCGACCCATCAAAGGTCGATGAAAATCAGCTTCGTCAGATCACCACTGGTGCCTGCATCAGCGTAGTGGGTACTCTGGTTGAAAGCCTGGGTGCCGGACAGAGTGTTGAAATCCAGTGTGACAGCATCGAAATCTATGGTCTCTGCGGTGGCGACTATCCTATGCAGAAGAAGGGACAGAGCTTCGAGTACATGCGTCAGTATGCTCATCTCCGTCTCCGTACCAATACCTTCGGTGCCGTGATGCGCATCCGCCACAACATGGCGATGGCTATCCACACTTACTTCCATGAGCATGGATACTTCTATTTCAACACTCCGCTCATCACAGCGAGCGATTGCGAAGGTGCTGGACAGATGTTCCAGGTAACCACCAAGAACCTCTACAACCTCAAGAAAACAGAGGATGGAAAGATTGACTACTCTGATGATTTCTTCGGAAAGCAGACTTCATTGACTGTTTCCGGTCAGTTGGAAGGTGAGCTGGGTGCTACGGCACTCGGTGCTATCTACACCTTCGGTCCAACCTTCCGTGCAGAGAACAGTAATACTCCTCGCCACCTGGCTGAGTTCTGGATGGTAGAGCCAGAGGTTGCTTTCCTGGATATGGACGGTTTGATGGAGTTGGAGGAAGATTTCATCAAATACTGTATCCGTTGGGCACTCGAGCACTGCAAGGACGATCTTGCGTTCTTGAACAAGATGATTGATAAGGGCTTGATCTCTCGTTTGGAGGGCGTATTGAATTCCGATTTCGTTCATCTCCCATATACCGAGGGTATCCGCATCCTGCAGGAGGCTATCGCCAACGGCAAGAAGTTTGAGTTCCCATGCGAGTGGGGTGATGACCTGGCTTCAGAGCACGAGCGTTTCCTCGTAGAGGAGCACTTCAAGCGTCCAGTCATCATGACCAACTATCCAAAAGCTATCAAGGCATTCTATATGAAGATAGACGAGGAGGAGAGTGGTTTCGGTGGCAAGAGCGGTCAGACCGTTCAGGGTACCGACGTTTTGTTCCCACAGATTGGTGAAATCATCGGTGGTTCAGTCCGTGAGGAGAGTTATGACAAGTTGATGGGTGAGATTGAGGCTCGCAACATTCCTATGAAGGATATGCGTTGGTATCTTGATACCCGTAAGTACGGTTCATGTCCACATGCAGGTTTCGGTCTCGGTTTTGAGCGTCTGATTCTCTTTGTAACCGGTATGCAGAACATCCGTGACGTGATTCCATTCCCACGTACACCAAAGAACGCAGAGTTCTAAATCTCTGTGGTCATAAGATAAAGAGGGTGTGTCATAAGTTCATGACACACCCTCTTTTTTCTTCCCACAGTTCTCACAGATTTTTTACCTTTTAAAGTCCCCACAGTTCTCACAGATTCCCACAGATTTTTTACCTTTTAAAGTCACGCAGATTTCGCAGATGACGCAGA
>NZ_JBNPLT010000036.1:0-28774 GCF_050313615.1 Prevotella sp. SGI.167
ATTTATTGTAGTTTCTCCTTACAGGACTCCCATGCGGCAGAAGAATACCAGCATGGAGTAGCCTATCAGGATGCAGATGACACCGATGGTGGCTCCTGCTTTCACCATGTCCGTCTGCTGGATGAGTCCGGTAGAGTAGGCGATGGCGTTTGGAGGGGTTGAGATAGGCAGCGACATGGCACAGCTGGCTGCTACTGCCACACCGATGAGGATGGTGGATGTACCGCCGATTTCGGCAAGCTTGTCGCCCATGCCCGCACATACCACGCTCAGGATAGGAATCAGGAGAGCTGCGGTGGCGGTGTTGGAGATGAAGTTACTCAGCGCAAAGCATACCAGACCGGAGATGACCATGATGACCAGCGGGTTGAACTCGCCAAACGGAATACTCTTCACGGCTACCTCGGCCAGTCCGGTACCGTTCATCGCAAGACCCAGGGCGAAACCTCCTGCCACCATCCAGATAACCGACCAGTCGATGTCCTTCAGGTCATTGGCGGTGATGACGCCCGTGAAGGCGAACACGGCGATAGGCAGCATCGCCACGGTATTGGCGTTGACGCCCAGCTGCTTACCGAATACCCAGAGGATGATGGTGAGGATGAAGGTGGCAGCCACTACGGCTGTGCGCCAGTTGCTGTGCGCATGGCTCTCTATCTTGATTTCGATGGTTTTCTGTGAGAATGGGAACATCTTGAGCAGGATGAACCATGCCACGATGAGCATCAGGATGACCATCGGCGCCATGATCATCATCCAGTCGCCGAATCCGATGCCCATGTTCAGACCCTGAGGGTCGTTGAGCACCTTGTAGGCGAAGGCGTTAGGAGGGGTTCCGATAGGTGTACCCATACCGCCCAGGTTGGCTCCGATCGGAATGGCCATGGTGAGCGCCACGCGGCCCTTTCCGCCCGGAGGCAAAGCCTTGAACACAGGGGTGAGGAAGGTGAGCATCATGGCTGCGGTGGCGGTGTTGGAGATGAACATCGAGAAGATGCCGGTGATGAGCATGAAGCCCAGCAGCACGTGCTCCGAGCGCTTGCCGAACGGGGCTATCAGCACTTTTGCCATCTTGGCATCCAGTCCGCTCTTCGTGGCTGCTATCGCCAGCACGAATCCGCCCAGGAAGAGGATGATGGTTGGGTCGGCAAAGCATGCCATCACACCCTGATAGTCGAGCAGCTGTCCCATCTCGGCCTCAGAACCCTGCATGATCTTGAATGCCGAGTCGCTGGCAAAGAAGAGCAGCACGAAGATGATTACCACACTCGTGGCCCAGGCCGGAATAGCTTCGGTGAGCCACAGCATCACTGCCATCACGAAGATGGCGATGATGCGCTGTTGAACTACTGTAAGTCCCTCGATGCCGAAGCTGTCGATGGGCAAGTTCCAAACAATGACCGTGACGAGTGCCGTCAGTAGGAAGAGCAGTGCCTTCTTGCGATTAAAATCGCCGGTCAGTACCTTTTTTACCGTTTCTTGCATTTCTCTATGTTATTGTGTTATTTGTTAGTTTTGCTTTCAAATTGATAGTTTTTCCTTTTCCGGAATCCCAATACATTATTATATATATAAAGGGGCTTTCAGATTATTGGAGCGCCACCTTGGGGCGGCACTCCAACACATTGCAAAAATACATATATTTTTTGAAAAAACCATGTTTTATCGGGAAAAACGATGGAAAAAGCACTTTTTTTATGCAAAAACTAAAAATAATCGGGATTTTTTGAACAACATTGGAATATTTTTGCTATATTTGCGGTGCGTTTCGAGATAACAGCTATCCCGGGCGCCTATCGCATTGGGATGATTGCCCCTGGACGGGAGCGAGGACTACAGGCGGTAGAGAGAATACTACAACTTGGATAAAACGTAAAAACGTATAGAATTTAAGATCATGAATCAGACAGTATTGTTCACTATCATCGTGCTGGTGATTGTCTTCGCAGTCACAGTATCTTCCTACTACCATAAACGACATATGGAGTACAAGATGAGCGATATAGAAAAGGCGGTTAGAAAGTCATTTCCTAAGGGTGTGGATTCCATCACCAAGCAGGAGCTTGTGACTGGCATCAAGAAGCATTTCCATTGCTCAGCCAAGGAGGCGCACTACATCATCGGAGTGGCTCGTCGCAAGAAGCTGGTGGATATCGCCGCTGAGTTCGTGACATTATTATAGAATTAGTTATTAGGTTGACTGGTCTTAATGACCTGTCATTTTTTGGGTTTCGCACACGGCGGTGTGCGACACAAATAATTTGAATCAGACGTCTTTCCCGGCGCAGAGATGCGCCGGGGGAGTTATCAGTGGTTAGTAAAAGCACTTTTTTTAAGTGCGTCAAGAATTCAACCAGCGCAGGGATGCGCTGTTAGTTGCTTTTGTTAACGCCATTCTTTGGTGTTAGGTTTAGTTTTTAAGTTAGTTAGGTTTTTTCTTGCGCAGTGATGTGTTGGAAACCATTGTTAGAAGTTTAGTTTAATTTAGGCAGAAAGAAAGGTGCAAGGATACAAAAAGGGTGTACATGACCAAGGTATACTGTAAAAGGTATGCCTCGGGCATGTCACCCTACTTTTTTTTTTAGAATTCTCCCCTGTTAGATTCTTCCTCTTTTAGAGTTTTTTCTCTGTTAGATTCTTCCTCTGTTAGATTCTTCCTCTTTTAGAGTTTTTTCTCTTTTAGATTCTTCCTCTTTTAGGGGAGCTGTTTAGAGACCTACGTCTCCGCTATCGGTGCCACCGCCCTCGGTATTTCCGCTACCGCCTTCGGTATTTCCGCCACCGCCTTCGGTGTTTCCGCCACCGCCCTCGGTGTTTCCGCCACCGCCTTCGGTATTTCCGCTACCGCCTTCGGTATTGCTTCCGGTTCCGTCAGAACCGCCACCGCCAGGGTTGTCGTCGCCCGAAGGCTTGTCGGTAGAGGTAACCTGCTTCACCACCTTACCGTTGCGGTCGTAGCAGGTGATGCTGACGGAAGTCTCCTCCAGTTGCTTCTTGATTTCGGTGTTAGGCACGAAGATGATGTAGCGGCGGGTGATGAGGTTGGTGCTCACCTTGTTCACATCCTCCACGGCAGTAGAGTTGAGACCGAAACGGAGGCTACCCAGTCCTGGCACAGCCACGCTATGGCCCTCGGTGGCCCAGGCAGCTATCACGTCGCCGATGGCAGTCCATCCGGCATTGATCACCGCCTTAGGCAGACCGCTTCGGATGGCAGCTTCCTCGATTACCTTACTTGCGTTCAGCTGGCTGTAGAGGTCAGCCTGCATGACGAACGCCCACTTCTGCTTTCCTTTTTCGAACGCCACGTTGCGCTCGATAGCTTTTACTTTAATTCCCATAATCTAAATAGTTTTTTAAATGGTTAAACAATCAGTCTACATGCAGCTGGTAACGCCGAGGGTAGTGCCGATGGCGGTGAGTACTGCGATGAGCATCTGCAAGATAGTTTTCCAAACTTCCTTTTTCATTTTCTTTTTTCCTTTCTTTTTTAGTGGTTCAACATTTAGAAAGAGATAGGGCAGGTGTGCACCCCTGTCGTTTTCCCCCTCCGTTTTTTAGTGGTTAATTTCCCATTTGCCGTTCTTGATGAATGACAGTGCAGCTTTTCTTCTAACACAGTGCAAAGATACAAAAAAAATCGCCCAAATGCAATAGTTGTCCTGAATCACGTGCATCCTTGTCCCGAATCATGTGCATTCCTCCCTCGTTTCCCATTCTCTTCCGCCTAATTTAACCGCCATTAATTTAATGGCCATTAAATTAAATGCTGAACTTTCGCATATGGGGAAGCTAAGTGAAGTTAGGGAAGTTAGAAGGAAGTTAAGGGACAAATGTCCTACGTTTTACGCTAGAAGACTATTGTCCCTTATCTTCCCGAACGACCGTAGGGAGTGATAACTTCTTTAACTTCAATCAATTCCCTCACTTGCGAAACTTGAATTAAATGTTAAATCCGTTAACATTATATGGCATGTTTTGCCTTTCCAACTGCGTCCCGATGCAGTCGGCGCTGCGTCGCCACGTATCGCCCGTTGCGTCGTGACGTGGCTGGCGCTGCGTCGCCATGCAGTTTTAGGGGCATCGGGCGCACAGTTACTTCCTATATGGGTTAGCTGCTTGATAGGAGGAAAGGCAAAAATGTGAATGTGAATGTGAATTTGAAATGTTTTTCAATGTTACCTGAAGGAGAAGCGTATAATCGTGTTTAAGTAATAGTAGCCATTATAATAGGTTCATATTATATATATAATAAGGTACGCGCGCGAGGCCTGAATTTCATTCACAATATCCTATAAAAGGAATGGATGGAACAACCCGATACATTGACTTACATTTCAAATTCACATTCACATTCACATTTTGTTCCGACTGCTATATGGAAAAATGATATTTAAATCTGAAAAAAAATAACTTTTTTCTTGTTAGTTTGAGAAAAAAGTGTTACTTTTGTACCTACTATGAGAAATAACTTTCATAGTGAATTTTTAAAATAAGGGCTAATGACCTATAACAATAATAACATCACATCTTTTGTGGTTTTCAAGTATGATTTCTGCAAAACACGAAATCTTTCAAAAGTAGAGGGAACTCTGCCTTTGGAGTTTTCCGGTATACCATCTTCTGAACATTATCTGGAATGTCAGAATGGTTTTGAGAGAGTAATGGACAGTTTGCTGGAAAGCAAGAAAATGACTTTGGTGGAATCAAAGAAGAATGCTGATGCCATCATCCACGACAATCGAATATTGGGATTTCGAGAGGGAGTGGCTGTGCTGGACGTATGTGCAGACAAGAAGGAATTCTATTGGAGTAACTTTATTGAGAATGAAATTCACAACCAGCCTTTCTGCAAGGTGATTATTGATAATCGCCCCAACAAAGGTTTCCTTTTTGTGGAAGAATCTACAATCTTCGGGGGCAAAAAAGGACAGGACAAGGTGGTGGCTCTTTTGCGGGATAATATCAACAGGGTGGCGAATCAATATGGCTGGAATATGGTTATTTCAGCCAAGTTGCCACCTGGTGATTTCTTTGATGCCGTGGCTGAAAGAATCAAGGCTGGCTATAAGCCAAAGGCTGTGGTGTTTTCATTTCCTCGCCATCAGACTCTTAGCGATGCGCCATATTCCTTTGTCAGGCAATTCCAGATGCAGCATTCGTTCATGGAGTGCATCAATGCTCGTAAGTTTCATGCCAGATATGAAGCTGATCCTGGTGAGCAGTTGCGCTTGGACAAGGCAAACAGAGACATTGCCATGTTGGTGAACCTGTGCAGTAAAGAAGATTACGGCATCAAGGTACATTATTGGAAAGGTCCGTGTACCTCTTCCCGTTCGCTGAAACGGACCAAGGTGAAAATATCTGATGCAGAGATTTCTGCCCTGGTCATAGGAGAGGCTGTTTGTTGTGATTGTCATGGGAATTCTCAGTTTGCCTTGATCAATTCTCTTGATATTATTCTTGATGATTTAAAGGGTTACGACGATGAAGTTATTTAATATGAAGACCAGGAAGATGGTAGATAAGTCTTTCTCGCAGTATCTGGTTTATCAGGCTTTCCAAGCCGTCACCCATGATATTTTCAATGACAAGACTTGGTTTCCTACGTCCAGATGTTCATGCGAGGATGTTTTTTATGAGGTATTCTGCATCGTAGACAAAATGATGTTTTCGCATACCGATACGGAGAGCCGCCTTGCCTTTGTGGAAGGAATAGGGCAATATGAGAAAAACTATGTTGACGAGGATGAGTATGCTACAGCTCAGGACGAGCGGCAGAGAATCGTATTTGTCATCCTGTATATGGCAGCTATGATACTTCAGATGATGCCTTTGGAGTCGAAAGTGTCTCAATTTTCGGTAATGATTATGGCGCAATGGAGAGGTTACGTAGCTTATGAGTTTTCTAACCGATGCCTGGAATCGCTGGAGAAGAACCGGGATGTGGTTGAGCGGCTGGCAGCCAATATCGGTTATTATGGCGAGGATGGTTTCTTCGTTTCATCTCAGATTAATGAACTGATGCGCCAGAACAATGATGAAGAATATCTGCACGGATTCGAGCCTGAACGGAAGAGGACATTGGAATTGGAAGTGACAGACGATGAGCGTCAGGAAAACGGCGGGCAGGAAAAGACGGAAGAAGAAAAAAAGGAGAAGGAATGGCTCAAATTGAGCCAGGGAGAAAGAGTAAAGCAAGCCTTGCAGAAGATGATAGACGAGAAGGCTATTCCTTTGAAGAAAGACTATGCCCTGATTATGGTGGTGCTCTCCAGTATCGATGATTTTGCAGGCAAATTTGATAATGGCGCATCTTTCTGCAAGTATCTTACGGAGCAGCTGGGCATGCCTTCCGACCTGACCAATGCCGGTGCCATCTCCAAGCGTTTCTCCAAGATGCGTGGCGAATTTCCCAACTGGTTGTTTGATGACGTAAGTGATCCTAATGCCCGGCAGAAACTCATCAATATCGCTAACCGTTTTGTTGCCATCTACCGTAAGGGGCAGTAGGAAGCGGGGAAATGATTGCTTCTTGTGAGTGTTGGCAAGTTTTAGATGGAATGTTAAAAACGTAAAATAGAGCAATCTTTAGGCATATTCTACGTTTAACTGAACTTTCTCATATGGGGAAGTTAAGTGAAGTTAGGGAAGTTAGAAGGAAGTTAAGGGACAAATGTCCTACGTTTTACGCTAGAAGACTATTGTCCCTTAACTTCCCGAACGACCGTAGGGAGTGATAACTTCTTTAACTTCAATCAATTCCCTCACTTGCGAAACTTGCATACGTTTAATATTTGAATAGGTTTAATAGACAAATGAGGATATGAAGTATCTAGTAAAAAAATCAGTCTTACTACTGTTGGTAGTCTTGGCTTTTTGTGCGTGTGACAATAGCAATGACAATAATGACAATGGTGAAGTTATTCAGCCAAATCCACAGTCATCGAAAACTGTCGTCAATTGTACTGGCGAAGTAGAGTTTGTGGTGGATGCGCCACAAATTCGTGAGGATATAGAGCAGGATTTGAAGGCAAACCCTCCTTTTGGAGGAAGCAAGAAATATCAGTTTGTCATAAAAAAACACTCGATGCTTCCTGCTTTATATATGCTATATGCGGTGAATCCTGAGGACGATAAGTCTGCTGACGGGTATATACTGGACATCGCTGGTGAAGTGGAGTATAAGGACAATTATAGATTGTTCCCTACCGCATCTGGACAAGGTTGGTATAAGGAGAATATTGTGCCTGTCGACACAAAGGATGGCAACCCTGTTGCAACATACGATGTGTTTATGCAGCTAAATATTCCTTCTTCTATGGTTCATAGCAAGATGTATTTCTGCGAAGACCTTACGGAGAAATATCGCCAGAAGTTCCCTAATGAAGACATTCATGCCGTGGTTCGCCGTTTGGTTCTTTCTTATGTCAGTGGGGGTGATATTATAAATGAATAGGAACATATCTGAACAGAAGATTTTTTAGAAATAATACAGTATCAGCACTTTTTGCTTCGTTTGCAAGCAGAAAGTGCTTTTTTTAAGCCTTCAGATGAGCTGGAGGCTTAGCGGAAGGCTTAGTTGCCGGCGATGAGGCTTAGTAGGAGGCGAACCGGCAGGACGCCTATTGCCGGGGAGGCTTTTTTTCCTTACTTTTGCATACAGAAATAATCAATGATTGTGATTATGGAAAAAGGAAAGAAAATACCTCCACAGGAAGCGTCTCAGACTAATCCAGTGGCAAAGCCTGAGGATACCAAGGGCGGAATCAATAACATGGTATCATCTGGGTTGAAAGGAGCAAAGCTGGCATCTGGGTTGATAGGAAAAAAGCTGGCTGAACAGGCTGAAGAGAATGAAGAGATGCCCATGCATCACCTGATTGCCGATAAGGATTATCCGTCGGGCATCAGAGAATGGATGATCACTTCGCCTTCTGAACTCAAGTATCCTACGCTGGTGGTGGCTGCTGCCATGCTCAGCGTTTATCTTACACGTGTCAGAATACAGTATGTGTATGATAATCAGGGAGAAAAATCGGCCATCGTGCTGCAGGTCATCGTAGAGGGCGAGCAGTCGAGCGGAAAGTCGTTTGCCAGATACATCATGCGTACCCTGATGAAACCTTTCATTGAGCGCGACAGCGAAATGAGAGCCAAGGAGCAGGAGTATGCTGCCCTGAAGCGACGCCAGGGAAAGAAGGATGGCAAGCTGCCACCCGAACCGAAGACCGACATCACCATCCTGCCCGAAACCGTATCGCTCACCATGTTTATCAAGCGATGCGATGCTGCAGTCAAGCTCTATGGTGCTCCGAAGACGCTCTTCGAATTTGCCGATGAGATTTCTGCCATCGTGCATTCTGCCAAGCGCCAGTTTGCCGACCTCTCGCAGGTTATCAAGACGGCATACGATCTGGGCAGCGTCTATGGTCAGGATTTCATGAGCGAAACCAGTTATAGTGCCATGGTAGATGCCTTGCTGTCGTTCGTTTTCTGCGGCACCCAGAGTGCGGTGAGCAGATATATGAACAAGGCTGCCATTGAGGGCGGTTCGGTTACTCGTACTATTTTATGCCCGCTCATCAGTCATCTGGGCGACAATCCGCCACAGTTTCAGGCGTTGACCGATACGCAGCGTAAGGAGCTGGAGAATACGTTGGATAAGCTCTTCGGGTTGTGCTATGAGGAAGATGGAAAATTCCATCAGGAGATAGAGGAAGATATGAGCTGGCTCAACAAGACGGTGGTAAAATGGTGTAACGACTGTCGCCAGCAGGTGGTGAAAACCATGTCCAAGTCGATGGATGTCTTCTACAAGCGCAGTTCGGTTTCAGCCTTCCGCATCGCTGCCCTCATGCAAGTGCTATACAAAGTTGAGGGGAAGAAAAGCGAGAAGGAAATCCGGAAACTGGTAAGGCAGACCTATCTGGCTTGTGCCGACCACATCTTGCGTAATATGTTGCAGCGGTGGGGCAAGGCTTTCGAGCAGATTTCTGCCGAGGGCGAAGGAGAGCCTTATCATACTGTAGACTATTTCAGCGAGTTGCCACAGGAATTTTCTTATCAGTTCCTGGAGGAATTTCTGACGCAGAAGGGGCTCAAGACCCCTGCCCGCAACATGGTATGCAACTGGCGCAGATGGGGATGGCTCGAGAAGCCTAAAAAGGGTGAGAACAAGAAAGTGCTTAGAAAAACGCAGCAGAAAACTACCCATGCAACTGATGATGATATTCCTGATAAATAGATTTTCACGTATTAAAAAATCAATTATTATATGGCAGAATATATAGATTCAATCACGCTCTCTAAACTTAGAGGCATCAATATACTGGTGGTGGCTGATGCTTTGGGAATAGGCTTGCGTCATCGCAATGCGCTCTGTATCAGTCATAACGATTCTAATCCGAGCTTGCATTTCTGGCCATCAACCAATACTTGCCATTGTTTTGCATGCGGGTGGGGTGGTGATAATATCGACCTGGTGATGAAGCGGGAGAATCTCTCTTTTACCGAAGCCTGCCAATGGTTGGGAAGAAACTTCGGTATTGTTGTGGGGAATGGCCGACAGCCAGCAAGGGGTACGGTCGGACAGCCAGCAAGGGGTACGGTCGGACAGCAGAAAACGGAATGCGATACGGACAGAATCAACCTTAGAGGACCATTCCAGCATCAGCCGGATGTAGATTATCTCATGAGAATGCTTGAGGGAAAGAAACTCACCGAGACGGCAAGGGATTTCCTTTTCGAACAGCGAAAGCTGCGCCCCGAATACATCTATTGGTGCAGAGTGGTAAGTACAGATTTTTCTATCGCTGGCTATCGCTTTGGTGGTAAGTTTTTTGATGGGCCTTCCCTGCTCATACCTTACTATGGGGTGGATGGAAGATTGCTAACGGTACAGAGCAGATTTCTGGGGGATAAATCTAAGGAGAAGCCCCGGTTTAAATTTGCACCTGGCAGCAAACCTATGGTATACGGGATGCAGATTTTGCCCCAAGTAGCTGATAATGAACCTTTGGTTATTACTGAGGGATGTACCGACTGTTGGAGTGCTATGTCTATGGGTTATAAGGCGATAGCAATACCCAGTGCTACACTTTGTAATGAAGAATGTCGCAGTCTTTTGTCGGGAAGAAATCTTCACATGTGGCCAGATCAGGATAAGCCTGGCATTAGTCTCTATATGAAATTGAAGGAGATGTTTCCGCAGTTGGTGTATCATCAGTTGCCCGAAGGATGCAAGGATTTATCTGATTATTATCAGTCCTCTTACGTTCAGAAAATGTGAAAGTGAATGTGAATTTCAAATGTTTTCTCAATAGCTTTTTGGGTAGATATTGTTTGTTATTTTTATCGGTTATTGTCTGTTATGATGAAATTAGTATTAAATCGTTTTCGTACAGTTCGTGGCGCCGTAGTGGGTCGCCTCAGTCAGGAAATAGCAGATCGCAAGGGTGGTGTTGTTGACCACGAGCATATTTGCGATACAGTAGAGCGCGAGGGGGGCTGCCTGGAGCCTGGTGAATATCGCGTAGTGGTGGCTAAATGCCGCAGTTTCGCCCGCAAGATGATGTTCTTGGAGGCGGTGAAGAAGGAGGCTTCCTCTTCTTCTGATGCTTCATCAGGGGTGGGCTGTTCGCCTCTTCCTCTCCCCGAAATCTGCGAGCGCTGCCGCCTGGAGCGCAAGCATCATAGGTTCGGGTGCCTGGATGAGCTTCATGCCCTTTCGTGCCCCATGCTCCAGCCGGGCAATGGTCCGTTCCGTCTCCGTCAGGGCGGCATCCTCATCGGCGAGGCTCATGCTCCCGGCTTCGTCCTCAGAAGCCAGGAACTCTTCCTCCAGCTCTTCGACCGTGTAAACAAGGTGCTGAGACGCGGGGGCGAAGTGGTTATCAGGATAGAGTAGGTATTGAATTATGCAAATCGCATCATGTGATTTGCATAATTTAATGTTTTATCTCTTGTTATTCTATATGTGTTGAGGCTTATGTCATCTCGGGGCAGCTAGTGTGAATTGTGGAACGAAATAGTGGAAAGGATAGGTTTAGGGCAGCAGTGGTACCATATAAATAGGTACGCAAAGCGTATCGCCATCCTTCTTCAAATCCTTGGTATAAACCAGATATTTATGTGCGATTCTCGAAGAATACTTTTCTGAGAAAGTATCCAATGAAGTATGCGCTTTATAACCAGATGACTTTACTTCAATCGGGCTTACCTGGCAAACTCTTCCACTATCGTTGACTTGCCAATTCGTCTGGCTCCTTCTATCAAAAGTGCCGTTTCTCCATCACGCTCTTCCTTCCATTTGAGCATGTCTTGATATATTTTCCTTCTAAAAACTGTCTTTGTACTCATATTTGTCTAATTATTAGTTGATTATGCGTGCAAAGATACAACTTTTGCCGAAATCCGCAAAATGTTTTAACCTTATTTTGCCGAAATCCGCAATTTCTTTTTACCTTATTTTGCCGAAATCCGCAATTTCTTTTTACCTTATTTTGCCGAAATCCGCAAAATGTTGCATGGGTTCTCATGAATGTAATATGATTTCCCCATCTTCTTTTGGGGATTTCCCACTTTGCCATCTCTGGGATTCTTTATCCTTTTTCAGCAGATAATCGCTAAGCGGCAACGTGAGAACATATAAATGATTTGTTTAGTCATGTTTAAAGAAATAGTAGTTTTTGAAAAAGGTGATTTTTTGTTAGGAAAAATGGTGGAAAATGAAGAAATCTTTGTACCTTTGCAACATTAAAAAGATATGATATGATGAACAGAAATATATATATATTCGGGGCTCTCCTGGCGCTCCTTGTGCTGACTGCCTGCCAGGGCGGAAAGACGACGGCGGGAGAGGCTGAAGAGGGGGATACTCTGAAGATGAAGTATGCCAAACTGCTAACCATCGTGAAGTATGGGGAGAAGGGGACTGCATCTTTGGATAAGGATGCGGAAGACGCTGAGTATCAGTATGCTGAGGTGAACGTTGCGAACCCCTGGAAGGCGGGGACGCTGCTGCATCGCTACATCCTGATTCCGAAGGGAGAGGAGGGGGACAAGACGGTTACCCGACTCGCCCTGCAGCGCACTTCGGGCATGGGATGCACTACCGATACCGTGAGGACACCGGTGGAGAGGAGTGCCGTTTTCATCGCTCCCCATTGCCAGCTGATGTACGAACTGGGATGCCAGCAGGCTATCCGTGGCGTCTGCGACCTCAATTACATCAATATTCCGGATGTCAGGAAGAGGGCTGCTTCTGCAGGGAAGGCTTCTTCCGGAAATGCTTCTTCCGGAAATGCTTCTTCCGGAAATGCTTCTTCCGGAAATGCTTCTTCCGGAAAGGCTTCTTCCGGAAATGCTTCTGCCCAGAATTCCATCGTGGATTGCGGTTCGAGCATGGCTCCCGACATCGAGCGCATCATCGCCCTGAAACCCGAAGCCATCCTCGTTTCACCCTTCGAGAACAGCGGTGGATATGGCAAGCTCGACAAGCTGCATATCCCCATCATTGAAGCTGCCGACTATATGGAGTCTTCGCCACTAGGCAGGGCGGAATGGATGAAATTCTACGGCATGCTCTTTGGACAAGACAAGAATATTTCAACTACTGTTGCCGGAAAAGCATTAACTACTGTTGCCGGAAAAGCATTAACTACTGTTGCCGGAAAAGCATCAGAGGCTACTCTTCCTGCATCTTGCGAATTAAAGGCTGATTCTCTTTTTGCGAAGATTGAAAAGGAGTATCTGAAGTTGAAGGCTGAGGCTGGAAAGCTGCCCAAGGGACTTTCGATATTGACCGAAAGAAAAACGGGCAATGTATGGTATGTGCCAGGTGGACAGAGCACTATCGGCATTCTCCTGAAGGATGCCAACGCCCGTTATATCTTCTCGGATGATAAGCACAGCGGAAGTCTGCCGATGAGTCCGGAGCAGATTCTGGCGAAGGGAAGCCAGGTGGATGTATGGGCATTCAAATACTTCGGAGGTGCTCCTTTGTCGCAGGTTCAGCTGCTTCAGGAATATGACGGTTACAAGGCTCTGGCCGCCTTCAGCCGGGGCAATATCTATCAGGTAGATACCTCCACGGTGCCTTATTTCGAGCTTACGAGCTTCCATCCCGAGCTGCTGCTCAGAGAGTTCATCATCCTGGCTCATGGCGAGCGGTTCGGCAAATTGAAATTCTATAAGAAATAGGGCTTTAATCAGAGATTTTACAAGAAATAGTTTTAGTGAATGAAAACCATCGTTTTAGGGGCAATCGCCATTATCATACTGTTTTTCGCCAACCTGGCATGGGGGAGTGTAAACATCCCGTGGCAGGATGTGGGGGCGATTATTTCGGGCTCTCAGACCGACGAAACCTACCGCTATATTCTGTTGGAATCGCGACTGCCGGCGGCGATTGCCGCTTTGCTTTCGGGCGCAGCCCTCGCCACGAGCGGCTTGCTCCTGCAGACAGCCTTCCGCAACCCCCTGGCGGGTCCTGACGTATTCGGTATCAGCAGCGGAGCCGGACTGGCGGTAGCCATCGTGATGCTTGCCTTTGGCGGCAACATCGCCCTGGGCGATTTCATGGGTGCAGACTTTCTAGGCAATGGTGCCACAGCTGGAGTAGGAGTGAGCGGTTTTCTCGCCATTCTCATCGCAGCCTTCGTGGGAGCGATGCTCGTGATGGCTGTCATCACCTTCTTTTCTGCCATCGTGCGCAGTCATACGGTGCTGCTCATCATCGGTCTGATGGTGGGCTATCTTGCCAGCAGCGCCATCTCACTGCTCAATTTCTTCAGCACGGCAGAGGGCGTGAAATCGTATATGGTCTGGGGCATGGGAAGCTTTGGCAATGTTTCGGCTGCGCAGGTATTATGGTTCATTCCGCTTGCCCTCATCGCCCTCATCGCCTCCCTGCTCCTTGTCAAACCGCTGAATGCCATGCTGTTAGGCGAACAGTATGCCGAGAATCTGGGTTTCAACATCAGGCGTCTGCGCATCATTCTGCTCCTCATCACGGGCTTTCTCACGGCAGTGGTTACCGCCTTCTGCGGTCCCATTGCCTTCATCGGTCTAGCCACTCCCCACATCGCCCGTCTCCTCATCGGTACGGAGAATCATCGCCGGCTGTTGCCCGTCACGATGCTGTTGGGTTCAGTCCTTGCCCTTCTCTGCAATCTCTTCTGCACCCTCCCTTCGGGCGGTGGCATCATCCCCCTGAATGCCGTCACCCCATTGTTCGGTGCCCCCGTCATCATCTATGTTTTGGTGAAGAGGAGATAGGGAAAAGGCAAGAAAAGGGGGACGGCAAAATCAATTTTTTAAAGAGTTTCTTGGATATTTGAATTATTCTTTTTATCTTTGTAGAAGATAAGCTGCACTCGGCAATCTGAAAGCAAGCTTTCATTGCGCTCGTTTGCATTATCTTTGTAGAAGATAAGCTGCACTCGGCAATCTGAAAGCAAGCTTTCATTGCGCTCGTTAGCATTATCTTTGTAGAAGATATGCTGCACTCGGCAATCTGAAAGCAAGCTTTCATTGCGCTCGTTTGCATTATCTTTGTAGAAGATAAGCTGCTTAGTCACAATTTTAAACAGATAGAGGTATGAAAGAGAAAAAATATCACTTACCGGAAGAACATGGCGCTGCTTTTGCTGAAGAGCCAACGCCAGCCTAGCATGGAAATACGGCAGTTGTACTTCCTGAAGAAAAGTTCACCGAAGATAACTTCGATGATGATATTGATTGGAATCGAATACCTGCGGGATGGGGACCTGTCAACGAAGAAGAAGCCATAGCTCGTATAGAAGCCATAGAAGCCGACATAGAGAAAAATGGACTCATTGATGAAGAGGATATGATAGACCACCTTAAAGCTAAAGGTTTATGGCTTATATAAAACCATCTAAGCCATTTTACGCCCATACCGTAGTGCTATCATCATGAAAAATTGGAAAATCATCTATCGGTATGATGCGGAATACGATAGAATTATTCTTGTTGACTTATGGGATATGAGACGAAATCCCAGGTACCTGATTAGGCAGTTCAGAAGAAAACTATAAGAAGACAGCCAACTTTCAATTGGTATATTGAAGGTTGGCTGTTTTCTGCTACTTAAACGAATTATCTTTACTTATTCACCACATTAATCGGATTGCCTTCGAGGAATGCCTTGACGTTGGCGGCTACCTGCTTGTTCAGGCGCTTGCGAGCCTCGTAGGTGGCCCAGGCAATGTGAGGGGTGAGGTAGGCATTAGGCTCGTTCCAGAGAGGATTGTCCTTTGATGGTGGCTCCGCGGTCATCACGTCTGCACAGTAGGCAGCAAGACTGCCATCGTGAAGAGCGGCGGCTACGGCTTCCTCATCTACCAGCGGACCACGACCCGTATTCACCAGGATGGCGGTATCCTTCATCTTCTCCAGACTCTCGGCATTGATGAAATGATAGGTATCATCATTCAGCGGACAATGAAGAGAAAGGATGTCGCTCGTGGCAAGCAATCCCTCCTTGCTCATCTTCTGAATCCACTCAGGCAATGAGCTGGCACTCTTGCTGGTGAAGGCACAGATGTTCATGCCAAACTGGCGGGCGATGCAGGCTACCTTCATGCCGATATTGCCCAAGCCCATGATGCCCAGGGTCTTGCCGGCAAGCTCCATCAATGGGGTGTCCCAATAGCAGAAATCCTTGTTGTTTGCCCAGCGCTCGTTGCGGTTCTCCTGAGCATAATGCTCTACACGGTTGGTTACGGCAAGGATGAGGGCGAAGGTCATCTGAGCCACACTGTCCGTGCTGTAGGCAGGAATGTTGGTCACGATGATGCCCTGCTCCTTGGCAGCCTTGATGTCTACCACGTTGAAGCCCGTAGCCTGAATGCCGATGTATTTCAGATTGGGGAGCTGTGCCAGCGTTTCTGCATCCATCTGCACCTTGTTCAGGAGGATGATGTCGGCATCCTTGGCACGTTCCACTTTCTCGGCGTCTGATGTGCGAGGGTAGACTACTACCTCGCCCAGCTGCTCCAGAAGATGATAATCCAAATCTCCCGGGTTTGCGGCATAGCCGTCTAAAATTGCGATTTTCATCCTAATTGTATATTATTCGTTCATCAGGAAATTCTTGAAGGCATCGAAGTCCTTGGTCATCTGGATGCTCTTCTTCTCGCCCTTCATGAATTCTGCAAGACGGGCTGGAATCTCGATGTCGCTCTCCAGGATGCTGTCTACCTTCTCCTTGAACTTGGCTGGATGAGCAGTCTCCAGGAAGACGCCAACCTCGCCTGGCTTCAACTGCTCCTTCAGGGCGCGATAACCGCAAGCTCCGTGAGGGTCAAGTACATACTTGGTTTCATTGTAGCACTGCTTCATGGTCTCGGCAATCTGTTCGTCCTTGTATGTGGCACCGCCGATGTAGGCTGCGATGGCATCGTGATCGCCCTTGTAGAGGTCGTAGATGCGGGCAAAGTTTGAAGGGTCGCCTACGTCCATGGCATTGGCGATGGTCTGCTTGCTAGGCTGTGGATTGTACTTGCCAGTCTGCAGATACTCGTAGAAAATGTCGTTGGCGTTGTTGGCTGCGATGAAGCGGTGGATAGGCAATCCCATCTCATGACCGAAGAGTCCGGCTGTGATGTTGCCGAAGTTGCCGCTAGGCACGCAGATGACCAACTTGTCGGCGAGACCCTTCTCCTTCATGCGGGCATAGGCGTTGAAATAATAGAAAGCCTGAGGCAGGAAGCGGGCCACGTTGATAGAGTTGGCTGAGGTGAGCTTCATGTGCTTGTTGAGCTCCTCGTCCATGAATGCCGACTTCACCAGTGCCTGGCAGTCATCGAACACGCCATCCACCTCGAGGGCTGTGATGTTCTGACCCAGGGTAGTGAACTGGCTCTCCTGAATCTTGCTGACCTTGCCCTTAGGATAGAGCACGTAGACGTGGATGCCGTCAACGCCGAGGAAACCGTTGGCAACAGCCGAACCGGTATCGCCCGATGTAGCTACGAGCACATTCACCTCTTCCTTGCCCTCCTGACGCACGAAGTACTGCAAGAGACGTGCCATGAAGCGTGCACCCACATCCTTGAAGGCGAGGGTAGGACCATGGAACAGCTCGAGAGAGTAGATGTTAGGCTCTACCTCAACTACAGGGCAGTCGAAAGCCAGGGTATCATATACAATCTTCTTCAATGACTCGGCATCAACGTCCTCGCCGAAGAAGGCATCAGCTACCTTGTAGGCAATCTCCTGGAAACTCAGTTTCTCGATGTTGTCGAAAAAGTCCTGTGGCAGCTTCTTGATGATTTCCGGCATATAGAGACCACGGTCTTCTGCCAAACCTTTAACTACCGCCTTGTGAAGATCGGCGATGGGTGCTTTCTTATTTGTTGAATAATATTTCATTTTTTACTTTGAACTTTGAGATTTGAACATTGAACTTTATGATTAGCTTTGGGGGCTATCATGAAGCCGTTGATTTTAATTGATTGCCATGAAGGCGTTCATGAACTCCTGCAGCTGCAGCATGCCGTAGCCGCCACTAACGCAGCTTACCTCATCATACTGCTCTACGCTATCCGGCTCAATGCCAGGATAATAGATGATGAAAGGTACAGGCTCCTTGACGTGGGTACGGATTTCTACCGGAGTAGGATGGTCAGGGAGAACAGCGATGCATACCGGCTCGTCCCAGGTGCTTACCTCATCGAAGATAGGCTTGATGAGTCGCTGGTCGAGGTTCTCGATGGTCTTCAGCTTCAGCTCAAGATCGCCATCATGACCCGCCTCGTCGCTTGCCTCTACGTGAACATATACAAAGTCGTCGCCATCCTTCAGTGCCTGGATAGCTGCAGCAGCCTTGCCCTCATAGTTAGTGTTGGCAAGACCCGTAGCGCCCTCAACGATGATGTTGCGCAGACCGGCGTAGTGACCGATGCCTCGGATCAGGTCGACGGCAGAAATAACGGAACCCTTCTTGATCTGTGGATACATCTGGGAAAGTGTGAGCATGTGAGGACGGTAACCTCCGCCCCATGGCCAGATAAGATTGGCCATTCGTTCGCCACGCTCCTTGCGAGCCACATTGAAAGGATGGTTCTCCAGGAGTTCCTGACTCTCAAGAATCAGCTGGTTCAGCAGGTCGGCTGTATCACGACGGCTGATGTGACCCTCATCGCCTCCAATCTCCGGCAGGACGGGTTTCACCATCAGCTTGTGCCACTCCTCGTTGGGATGATCATGAGGTGGGGCACAGTCGATATGCTTGTTTCCGTGCTTTACCACCAGGAGGTGGCGATACTGGATGCCGGTAACAAACTTGACATCAGGATATTTCTTGCCGAGGGTATCGTTGAGATATTTGATGAGCACTTCCGCATCTTCCGTTTCCAGGTTACCACCGTTGTGGGTGATAATCTTGCCGTCCTGCACATTGATGATGTTGCAGCGCAGTGCAAGGTCGGTAGGTTCCAGTTCATAGCCGATGCTGGCAGCTTCGAGCGGTCCGCGTCCCTCGTAAACCTCGTTCTGGTCATAGCCCATGATAGAGCTGTTTGCTACTTCTGAACCAGGGAGGAAACCGTCAGGAACAGTAACCAGTCGTCCTGTCTTGCCTTTCTTGGCAAGCATGTCCATATATGGTTTGCTGGCGTATTGCAGGAGTGTCTTTCCACCCAGTCTTTCCACTGGGTGGTCAGCCATTCCGTCGCCAAGAATGATAATATGCTTCATAATCGATTTATAATTCATAATTTATAATGAACAATTATTCATTGTACATTATTCATTATATATTCGCAATACTCATGATGTTGGCGAAGACTCCGGCAGCAGTTACGCTGGCTCCGGCTCCGTAGCCCTGGATCATCATCGGATACTCCTTGTAGCGCTCGGTGGTGAGCAATACGATGTTGTTGGAACCCTCCAGATTGTAGAAAGGATGCTCCGGACCCACCGCCTGCAAGCCTACGCTGGTCTTGCCGCCGTCCAGAGTAGCCACGAAGCGCCAGCGTTTGTGCTCCAGGTCGAGCGTCTTGCGCTTGGCTTCGAAGTCGGCATCGAGCTTAGGAAGCTTTTTCCAGAAGTCGTCGAGCGAGCCCTGGAAGAAGCTGTCTGGTACGAAGAGGTTCTTCTCCACATCCTCCTGCTCCACTCTGTAACCAGCCTCGCGTGAAAGGATGACGAGCTTTCTTATTACGTCCATGCCGCTGAGGTCGATGCGTGGATCTGGCTCGCTGTAGCCCTTCTCCTTGGCGAGACGGACGGTCTCGGAGAATGGTACCACGCTTGAAATGGCGTTGAAGATGAAGTTGAGTGTGCCGGAGAGTACAGCCTCAATCTTGAGGATTTTATCTCCCGAGTTGCGAAGGTCGTTGATGGTTCCTATGATAGGAAGACCTGCACCTACGTTGGTCTCGAAACGGAATACCACGCCACGCTGGATGGCTGTCTTCTTCAGCTTCTCATAGTTTTCATATTCGCTTGAAGCCGCAATCTTGTTGGCTGCGATGACGCTCACGTTGTGCTCCAGAAGGCTCTGGTAGAGAGCTGCAACTTCCTTGCTGGCTGTACAGTCTACGAACACGCTGTTGAAGATGTTCATTGCCAGGATGGAATCGCGCAAGACCTCCGGAGTGCTAGGAATAGACTTCTTCAGCTCCTCGTAATAATTCTCGAGATCAAGACCGTCGCGATTGAAGATGGCATTCTTGGAAGAGGCGATTCCTACTACGTTCAGCTTCAGCTTGCTGCGCTCCATGAGGTCGGCATACTGATTCTTGATCTGTTCGATGAGTTTGCCGCCCACGGTACCCACACCGCAGATAAAGAGGTTGAGCACCTTGTATTCTGAGAGGAAGAAGCTGTCGTGCAGAACGTTGAGCGACTTTCTCAGATAATCACTCTTCACTACGAAAGAGATGTTGGTTTCAGAAGCACCCTGTGCGCAGGCGATGACGGAAATACCGCTACGTCCGAGCGTGCCGAAGAGCTTACCGGCGATACCGGCAGCATGCTTCATGTTTTCGCCCACGATGGCGATGGTGGCAAGTCCGCACTCAGCGTGCATAGGGAACATGGCGCCATCGGTAATCTCGTTCTTGAACTCATTGTTCAATACGCTGACAGCCTCTTCCACATCCTGCTCACGCACACCGATAGATGTAGAGTTCTCAGAAGAAGCCTGAGAAACCATGAACACAGAGATGCCCTCGCTGGCAAGAGCGGTGAAGATGCGGCGGTTGACACCGATGACACCCACCATGGAAAGACCGGTGACGGTGATGAGGGCGGTACCGTTGATGGAAGAAATGCCCTTGATAGGCTTCTGGTCGGCATCAATCTTGTTCTTGATGATGGTGCCAGGAGCATCAGGATTGAAGGTATTCTTCACTCTGATAGGAATATTCTTGACACAAACCGGGTAGATAGTAGGAGGGTAGATGACCTTTGCACCAAAGTTGCAAAGCTCCATCGCCTCAATATAACTCAGTTCGTTGATGGTATAAGCAGATTTGATGACACGTGGATCGGCAGTCATGAATCCGTCCACATCGGTCCAGATTTCGAGCACCTCAGCATCGAGGGCTGCTGCAATGATGGCTGCTGTGTAGTCGCTACCACCACGACCCAGGTTGGTGGTGCGCTCCGTGTTTTTGTCGCGGCTAATGAAACCCGGTACGAGAGATATGCGAGGAAGCTCGGCAAAGGCTTCCTTTACCAGCTTGTTGGTCAGTTCGCTGTCGAGGGTATGCTTACCCTTGCCGTTGATGCGTTCGGTCTTGATGAAATTGCGGGAATCGAACCATTTGGCACCACGGATGAGCGTGGCTACAATCTTGGAACTGAGTCTTTCTCCATAACTCACGATGGCATCCTGTGTCTTTTCGCTGAGGTCGTGGATGAGATACACACCGAAGTAGATGCTTCTCAACTGCTCGAAGAGTGCATCAACTGATTTGAAAAGATTCTCTCTGTCTGTTGTTTCGGTAATGATGGTATCAATCATCTTGTGGTGGCGATCAACCATGGCGTCGAATTCGACCTTCCACTGTTCATCACCCTTGAGGGCAAGCTGAGATGTTTGCAAGAGTTTGTCGGTGATACCGCCAAGTGCGCTCACGACAACCACTACACTCTGTTTCTTAGCCTCATTTTCAACGATACGTTTTAAGCTGAGGATGCTTTTTACGGAACCAACCGATGTTCCGCCGAATTTTAATACTTTCATACGTTCTTGAATTTTTGCGTTGGTAATGTAATGCCATCCCCGAAACGACCGGGGCTGTAGCAAAACTTGTGGGCAAAAGTACAAATAATCTATCAAACTGCCAAGGATTTTAACAAAAAAGTAGCATATTGTAGATGAAAAAGCCCGGATAGCAGTAATCTAATGTTCGTTTTTGTTCTTATACCTTATATATATAGGGATTTGCGGAGAATTAATAAGAAAAAAGTTTGCCAGTTTCGAAGAAAATGTGTACTTTTGCCGATGTAATTCAAAGCATCAGCAATATGGTTACAGAAGTAAATAGTAAGAATCAACTCGTTGAACGCAATTTCAAACGAAATGAGATGCTGGCTGAGTATTTCTTTGGTCTTTCAAAGATGGTATGCAGCGGTATTGGAATTGGTGCATTGTCTCCGTTGTTTACTGGTGAGGCAATGGGAGTAACTAACATTGTTTGCATGGGATGCGCAGTAATAGCTGCTGCATGTTTAACCCTATTTGCGAATATGTTATTAAAAGTAGAATTAAAAAAGAAGTAATTATGGAAATGTTGACAATACTTTTTGCTATAGCTGCTATTATCAGTGTTAGCTTGTTTTTTTGGGGAAAGTTTACTAAATCTGGTAGACGTTGGATAGAAGGTGATTATTAAAGAATCAAGTAATGAAATATCTATTATTCTCTGATATCCACGGCTGTTTGCCAGCCTTGGAAAAAGTCCTCGACTTCTTCGAGGCAGAAAAGTGTGACATGATGTGCATCATGGGTGATATCATCAACTACGGTCCCCGCAACCGAATTCCGGAAGGAATCGACCCTAAGGGTATCGTAGAAAGACTGAATGCGCTGGCAGACAAGATTATCGCCGTGCGTGGCAACTGCGATGCGGAAGTAGACCAGATGCTCCTTGATTTCCCTATCATGGAGACTTATGCCCTGCTGGTAGATAACGGAAAGCGTTATCTACTGACCCATGGTCATGTTTATAATAAGGAAAACATGCCAAAGGGTCCTTACGAGGCTATGATCTATGGCCACTCCCATCTCTGGGAACTCTCTCATAACGAGAAGGGACAAGCCATCGTCAATACGGGCAGCATCACCTTCCCGAAGGGTGGCAATCCTCCAACATTCGCAACATTGGAAGAGGGCAAGTTCACCATGTATCATCTGGATACGCTCGAAGTGCTGGCTACAATGGAAGCATGAAAAAGTGAAAGTGAAAAGTGAATTGTGAATGTAATGTGAAATCCGTCACTTGTCACTCGTCATTTTCATAAAACTAATCATAAAGTTCAAAGCTTAAAGTTCAAAGTTTAAAATAAATGATTCAGGAGTATCAGATAAGAATTCTGCCCGAACAGGCAGCAAGCGAGGAAGGCATCAAGCGTTATCTCGCCAAGGAGAAAGGATTGGATGTGAGAACATTGAATCAGGTGAGAGTGTTGAAGCGAAGCATCGACGCCCGCCAGCGTACCATCTTCGTGAACCTGAAGGTGCGTGCCTATATCAATGAGTTTCCGCAAGACGACCAGTATATTCATACGGAATATCCCGATGTGAGCAGCAGACCTCGTGTTATTGTTGTGGGTGAGGGACCTGGCGGCCTCTTCGCTTCTCTGCGCCTGATAGAATTGGGTTACCGTCCTATCGTATTGGAAAGGGGAAAAGATGTGCGCGAACGCAAGAAGGACCTTTCTAACATTACCAAAACCCAAAAAGTGGATGGGGAGAGCAACTACTGTTTCGGTGAAGGTGGAGCCGGTGCTTATAGTGACGGCAAACTCTATACCCGAAGCAAGAAAAGGGGAAGTGTAGACAAGATTCTGAACGTTTTTTGCCAGCATGGTGCCAATACCAATATCCTGGCAGATGCCCATCCGCATATCGGTACCGACAAGTTGCCGCGCGTCATTGAAAACATGCGCAACACCATCATCAAGTGTGGCGGCGAAGTGCATTTCCTGACCAAGATGATTCGTCTGATCCTTGAGAGTGAAGGTAAGCTGACGGCATCTGATGCTGCAGCTGGCGATAAGGTGATAGGTGTAGAAGCCGTGAATCTGGCTACGGGTGCTGAGGAAACTTATCGCGGACCGGTTATCCTGGCAACAGGTCATAGTGCCCGCGATGTATACCGCTATCTCGCTTCGGCAAAGATAGATATCGAGGCAAAGGGCATCGCCGTGGGCGTGCGCCTGGAACATCCATCCCAGCTCATCGACCAGATTCAGTATCACAATAAGAGTGGTAGGGGAAAATATCTGCCTGCTGCCGAATATAGCTTCGTTACTCAGGTAGATGGCAGAGGTGTCTATAGCTTCTGTATGTGTCCGGGTGGCTTTGTGATTCCGGCTGCTACCGGACCGGAACAGCTCGTGGTGAACGGTATGAGTCCTAGTAACCGTGGCACTGCCTGGAGCAATTCGGGCATGGTGGTGGAAACGCATCCCGAGGATGTGGCGCAGTTCGTGAAGGAACATCAGGCTATCATCGAACAGACGGAAATGAAGGCGCAGGAGAATTCTTCACTCTTCAATCTTCACTCTTCACTCCAGATGATGTACTTCCAGCAGATAGTAGAAAAGCAGTGCTGGCAACAGGGCAACATGAAGCAGACGGCACCAGCCCAGCGTATGGCCGACTTCGTGAACAACCGTCTGAGCTACGACCTGCCAAAGAGCAGCTATGCTCCGGGTATCATCAGCAGTCCGCTGCATTTCTGGATGCCTTCGTTCGTGAGCAAGCGTCTGCAGGAAGGCTTTAAGACCTTCGGCAAGAATGCACATGGCTTCCTGACCAACGAGGCTACCCTGATAGCGATGGAGACGAGAACCTCATCGCCTGTCCGCATCATCCGTGACAGGGAAACCCTGCAGCATGTACGCATCCAGGGACTCTTCCCATGCGGTGAAGGCGCAGGATATGCTGGGGGAATCGTATCGGCTGGCGTAGACGGTGAGAGATGCGCAGAGATGTGCGCTGAGTATATGAAGCAGTTATAAGTAGATACAGAAATAATGAAATATAGAAATTTAAGATGTCTTCGACTGAGTTTCTGGGCGATGCTTCTCTGTCTGTTCCTGGCAGCATGCGGTTCAGAATCTTCAGAAACCCGAAAGCAGTTGAAGACAAAGGCAGACCTGAAGGGGGCTGTGATAGGTGTGCAGCTCGGTACCACGAGTGACGGACTTGCCACCGAGTTGGAAAAGAAAGGAGATGGCACCAAGGTGGAACGGTACAACAAGGGTGCCGATGCCATCCAGGCTCTCCTGCAGGGAAAGATAGACTGTATGGTGACCGATGAGGCGCCAGCCAAGGCATTTAAGCGGGTGAATCCATCGCTCAATATCCTGCCTGAGACCTTCGACGCTTCTTCGTTCGCTATCTGCGTGGCTAAGGATCATTCAGAGTTGAAGCAGTCCATCAATCATGCCATCCGTATCCTGAAAGCGAATGGCGTTATCGACTCTATCGTAAACCGCCATCTGGAAAGGGGCATTGCCGTGGCTTATACGCCCAAGACTTCGGATGTGAAGAAAGTGGGACCGGAAGCGCTGGAGCATCTGGGACTGAAGAAGAGTCTGCGATTTGCCACCAACGCTACTTTCGAGCCTTTCGAGTATTACCAGAATGGCAAGATTGTGGGCATCGATGTGGATGTGGCGAATGCCATCGGCGATGTGATGGGCGTGGATGTGGAGATTCTCGATATGGAGTTTGACGCCATCATCACCTCAGTGCAGGCTGGTAAGGCAGATGCAGGTATTGCCGGTATCACGGTGACTCCTGAACGAGAGAAGAATATCGGATTTACAGATTCCTATGCCGATGTCAGACAGGTCATCATGGTGAATTCCGGAGACGTGAAAGCTGCTGGCAATCAGCCGGGAATGATAGATAAGTTCAAATCCTGCTTCATGGATGACAACCGTTATCAGTATCTGTTGCAGGGCTTGGGCAATACGCTCATCATCACCTTCTTTGCCATCATCCTTTCCGTGATATTGGGTACGGTGATAGCCATCGTAAGAGCACGTCATGAGCGTAGAGGCGGCTGGAGGATTCCGAATATGCTCTGTCAGCTGTATCTCACCATCATGCGTGGCACGCCAACGATGGTGCAGTTGCTCATCATCTATTATGTGGTCTTTGCCTCGGCAGATGTCAATAAAATACTGGTGGCTGTCATCGCCTTCGGATTGAACTCGGCTGCCTATATTGCCGAGGTAATCCGTTCGGGCATCATGTCGGTGGATGAAGGCCAGATGGAGGCGGGCAGAAGTCTCGGTCTCTCGTATGGAAAGACCATGCGCCTCATCATCCTGCCGCAAGCCTTCAAGAATGTGCTCCCGGCAATGGGTAACGAGCTCATCACTCTGCTCAAGGAAACCTCTATCAGCGGTTATATCGGACTGGGAGACTTGACCAAGGGTTCTGACATCATCCGAAGCATCACCTACGAGGCAATGATGCCATTGGGCGTAGTAGCCTGCCTCTATCTCATCCTCGTTCTCGGACTGAATGCAGGCGTGAGAAAGCTGGAGAAGCGACTGAGAAAGAGTGAAAGATAAAACAATGAATAAAATGAACGAAATAATCAAGATAGAAGGACTTCGTAAACGCTTCGGCGACAACGAGGTACTGAAAGGCATCACAACCTCGGTGAAGAAAGGCGAGGTTGTAGCCATTATCGGTCCATCGGGTTGCGGAAAGAGTACTTTCCTGCGCTCCATCAATCTGCTGGAGGAACCTACCAAAGGTAAAATCTATATCGACGGTATGGATATCACTTCCTGGGATGTAGACATCAACAAGATGCGCCAGAGAGTGGGCATGGTGTTCCAGCAGTTCAATCTCTTCCCTAATATGACTATTCGCCGCAATATCATGCTGGCTCCGGTAGAATTGGGCAAGATGACAAGGGAAGAAGCCGATGAGAAGGCAACGGAACTCCTGACCCGTATCGGACTGCTGGACAAGGCAGACAGCTATCCCGACAGTCTTTCGGGTGGACAGAAGCAGCGTGTGGCAATCGCCCGTGCCCTGGCGATGAATCCCGAGGTGCTCCTCTTTGATGAGCCGACTTCGGCACTGGACCCAGAGATGGTGGGAGAGGTGTTGCAGTTGATGAAAGATGTTGCTGCCGAGGGAATGACCATGGTGGTGGTGACGCATGAGATGGGGTTTGCAAGAGAAGTGGCAAACCGTGTTCTCTTCTTCTGTGACGGCTATATCACGGAAGATGGAACTCCTGAGCAAATATTCAACCATCCAAAATCGCCAAGATTGCAGGAGTTCCTGGGAAAGGTTCTGTAATAGTTGATAGTTAACAGTTTTGTAATAGTTGATAGTTAACAGTTTATGGTTAACAGTTTTGTAATAGTTGATAGTTAACAGTTACTTGATGACAATAAAAAAAGATGCATTACTGGTATATCCAGCAATGCATCTTTTTTATTTGATGGTCTACAATCAGTAAAATGTTAACTGTAAACTATTAACTATTAACAGTTTCCTTCTCAATAATCTCTTCAGCACGTTTCAGAGCCTTGCTGATGTGATCTGTGATATTATCCTTGCCAAGAATATTGTAGAAACCTGCCTTCTCCAACTGGGCATTCACTTTCTCACATACACCAGAGAGTACAACCTGAATGTCCTCCTTCTGGCTCATCTTGCAGAGGTTGGTGAGGTTGTGGATACCAGTAGAATCAACAAATGGAACCTTGCGCATACGGATGACACGTACCTTTGGACGATCTCCGAAAGCTGCCATCACTTCCTCAAACTTGTTACCGGCTCCGAAGAAGAACGGACCATTGATCTCGTATACCTCTACACCCTTAGGAATCGTATAGTGCTCAAGGTTGGTAGAGAGGAAGTCGAACTCCTTGTTCAAGTCAATCTCATCATCTGTGATGGCTGTCACGTCGGTGGTTTCGCTCATTCGCTTCATGAAGAGCAGGCAGGCGATAATCAAACCTACCTCGATAGCCACGGTCAGGTCGAAGATGATGGTGAGGAAGAAGGTGATCAGGAGCACTGTAACATCGCTCTTCGGATTCTTCATCAGCGCCAGGAAACTTCTCCATCCGCTCATTCCGTAGGATACAACAACCAATACACCGGCAAGACATGCCATCGGGATGTATTTGGCAAGAGGCATCAGGAAGAGGAATATCAGCAACAATACCACAGCATGAATGATGCCGGCAACTGGAGTCTTACCACCATTATTAATATTGGTCATGGTACGGGCGATGGCACCTGTGGCTGGGATTCCGCCAAAGAGTGGGGAAGCGAGGTTAGCCAAACCCTGGGCTACCAACTCGGTATTACTGTCATGATGATCGCTGATGACACCATCGGCTACGGTTGCAGAAAGCAAACTCTCGATAGCACCCAGAATGGCGATGGTGATGGCTGGAGATACGAGACTCTTGATAGTCTCCCAGTTCATCTCTGGAACCTGGGCTGCAGGCAACTCATTGCTGATAGAGAAGCGGTCACCGATGGTTTCTATGCTCTCTACACCAGCAAACTGCTTGAGCAATAGTGCTACTACTGTCATCAGGATGATGGCAATGAGAGAACCCGGAATCTTCTTGCTGAACTTTGGTGTGATGGCGATAACCACTACGCTCACTACACCGATGAGGGCACACCATGGATCGATGGTATCAAAACTCTGGAAGTAGACACCCCATTTCTCCAGGAAGTCGGAAGGATTGGAAGCTAGTGTCAATCCAAAGAGGTCCTTGATCTGGGTCGTGAAAATGGTTACGGCGATACCACTGGTGAATCCCACTACGATAGGGTAAGGGATATACTTGATGATGGTTCCAAGACGGAGAAGTCCAAAGAGAACCAGGAACAGACCAGCCATCAGTGTCGCTATCGTCAAACCTTCCATGCCATATTTCTGGATAATGCCATAGATGATAACGATGAATGCTCCCGTAGGACCACCTATCTGCACCTTGCTTCCACCGAAGATGGAGATGATAAGACCTGCTACAATAGCGGTGATGATACCCTTTTCAGGGGTCACGCCAGAAGCGATACCGAATGCGATGGCCAGAGGCAGGGCTACAATACCAACAATGATACCTGCCATGAGGTCAGACATGAATGTTTTCTTGTTGTATGTCTTCAAACAGGAAAACAAACTCGACTTAATTGCTAATGCCTTCATTTGAAAGTTTTAAAAATTATGTAATTATTTCTTGTTATCCGTTAAAACGTCTGCAAAGGTACTACATTTTTTTTATATGGCAAAATGTTTTTCATAGTTTCTTGTTTTCTTTATCCTTTTCCTCCTTTATTCTCTCTTTTCTTCCTTTCCTCTTTTCTTTCTTCTTTTCTTCTCCCTTTATTTTTCAATACAGTATTATGGATTGCGCATGTATGTGTGTGCCCGCACATATCTGCGAGTGCACGTATGTATATTATAAGGAGCAGTATGACATAAAACGCCGTGAAGTGTTTAATGCTGTTAAATTTAAAATAAAAATGAAACTTTCTTCTTGAAAAATTTGGTAGTTTCGG
>NZ_JBNPLT010000037.1:0-28589 GCF_050313615.1 Prevotella sp. SGI.167
ATAAAATCTTTCAAAGAACTCTTTCTTTAATTGCTAAGAGAAACCGTATTTCTCAAAAGCGAGTGCAAAAGTACTAACTATTTTCCATTCCACCAAATTCTTCGGCAAAAAAGTTCGATAAATAGATATATTTTAACACTCGTAAACACTTCGAGCTTTCAAAAATCCTTTTATACCTTATTATATATATGAAATAGATTCAAAAATACAGTTTGGCAATTTCTACTTGCCATTCTCATGATCCTTTTAGCGACAAAAGCGGTTTCTAGTCTGATAAAATACACATAAAAGACAAAAGCTTTGCTCTTTTCAAGAATTATTTGTACTTTTGCACTCAAAAAATAAAATCAGAATAAGCCTATGTTACATATTGCAGAATATTTCCCAATAACTGACCCTACGTTGATATTCTTCGTAGTACTCCTCATCATTCTATTTGCCCCAATCATCATGGGTAAATTAAGAATTCCCCACATCATAGGAATGGTTTTGGCAGGAGTACTGGTCGGTAAATACGGACTCAATATCCTGGAACGAGACTCATCTTTCGAGCTGTTCGGAAAGGTGGGGCTTTATTACATCATGTTCCTAGCCGCCTTGGAAATGGACATGGAAGGCATGAAGAAGAACAAGATGAGACTACTCATTTATGGTCTTCTTACCTGTTTCGTTCCTTTTTTCCTTACGTTCGGCATGAGTATCTGGCTGCTTCATTATTCCTTCAGGGCTTCCATGCTTCTAAGTTGTATCATGGCATCCAACACCTTGATAGCCTATCCTATCGTGGCACGCTATGGATTGCAACAGAAGCCAAGCGTTACGTTGAGTGTGGGTTCCAGTATGCTTTCACTTTTGATAGCCCTCATCATGCTGGCGGGTCTCGTAGCTTCATTTTCCAAGCACGACGGTATCCTTTTCTGGCTATTTTTCGCAGCCAAGTTTGCTGCATATTGCGGATTCATGATATTTCTGATTCCAAGACTAACGCGATGGTTTCTACGCAGATACAGCGATGCCGTAATGCAGTTTATCTTTGTGATGGCGATGCTTTTCATGAGTGCAACCTTATCCCAGATGGTAGGTATCGAAGGTGTCTTCGGTGCCTTCTTTGCGGGTCTTATATTAAATAGGTATATCCCGCACGTGTCTCCGCTGATGAACCGATTGGAGTTTACGGGCAATGCACTCTTCATTCCATACTTCCTGATAGGTGTGGGCATGCTCATCAATGTGGGGTTGCTTTTCCAGGGCGGTCATATTCTTTGGGTAGTATTCTGCATTGTTTTCTTCGGAACATTAGGAAAAGCCATCGCCGCCTATGCCGCCTGCTTCGGATTCCGGTTGCCGCTGTCATCGGGTCACATGATGTTCGGCTTGACTTCTGCCCATGCCGCCGGCAGTATCGCCATGGTGATGGTGGGTATGAACATTCTGGTGGGTCCGAACACCTATCTGGTAAACGATGACATGCTGAACGGCGTGGTGATGATGATTCTCTGTACCTGCATCATCTCTTCGATGCTCACCGACTGGAGTTCCAGAAAGATTATCCTCCGCGACAAGGAACTACCAGATGCAGAAGATGACAAGAAAGCAAGCGATGAGAAGATTCTCATTCCTGTGAAATATCCGGAATATGCAGACAACCTGATGAACCTTGCTTTCCTGGTAAGAAACCAGAAATTGAACAGAGGACTGGTTTGCCTGAATGTTGTGTATGATGACAAGGATATGCGATACAAGCAGGAACAGGGCCGCCAGCTGCTGGACCATTGCAGCCAACTTGCGGCAGCCACAGACGTGATGACGCAGACGCAGGTCCGCATCGCAGCCAACATCGCCAACGGCATCAAGCATGCCTTCAACGAGTTCCAGTGTTCCGAAATCATCATCGGCATGCACATGCATCCTGAGGTTTCACCTAAATTCTGGGGAGAGTTCCATCAGAGTCTGTTCAACGGACTGAGCCGCCAGATTATCATGGCGCGCATCAAGCAACCGCTCAATACCCTGCGTCGCATAGAAGTGGCAGTACCATCCAGAGCCGAGTTTGAACCAGGCTTCTACAGATGGGTAGAACGTCTTGCCCGACTAGCAGGCAATCTGGATTGCCGTATCCAATTCCACGGTCGCGAGGAAACCCTGGCACTCATCAACGAATATATCACCAACCGTCATCATGAAGTACGTGCAGACTACACCCTGATGAATCATTGGAACGAGATGCCTCGAATAGCTTCCCAGATAGCGGAAGACCACATGTTGGTGATTATCACAGCCCGTAAGGGAACTGTATCTCACAAGACAGCTCTCGAACGCTTACCGGAAGAAATCACCCGCTTCTTCCTGGGAACCAATCTGATGATTATCTTCCCAGACCAGCATGGAGACTCCTCTGGCAATAACCTGACATTTGCCGAACCGCAACATCAGGAGGAAATTAGTGCTTATGTCGCATTCAACCAATGGATAAAAAAGAGATTCAGAAAATAATCCAAGATTTTCCAACAATAATAAAGGTCGCCAAGATTATGGCGACCTTTATTGTTATCAAATAGTTTATTACGTATTCTTATCGAACAGTTTATTTCGTATTCAGAACCAGCTTTCTGGCTTTCATCTTTTCGCCAGCTACAGAAAGTTCTATCTTTCCCGGCTTATTGCCGGCTCTCAATATCACGAGGGCGGAACCCTGGAAGAGATTGCGCTGAATGGTCTTCTCCAACTGGGTCTTTCCGATATGAAGCTCATCCGAAGCGATGTTTCCGTTATCCACCGCCACGATATTCGCATCGCCTTTCACGGTGAAAGTCAACTTGTCGAATGCCTTGGCATCCTTCATGTTCAGCACTCTTCTGCCCTTCTTATCCACGGCATAGATGCGGACGTGCATCAGATCCTTACCATCAGCATGCCAGGTCTCCACATCCGGAACCAGCTTCAGAGCCACAGCCTCGCCCGTGGTCTCTATCTGATGGCGAGCCACCACCTTGCCGTTCTTCTTAGCCACAGCCACCAGAGTGCCTGGAGCATAGGCGATGTTGTCCCACTTGATGCGGGCGCGGAGCTTAGGATCGTTGCTGTTCTTCTTCACTCCCAGACTCTTGCCGTTGAGGAAGAGTTCCACCTCGTCGCCATTTGTATAGGTATAGAGCGAAACCTTCTCGCCTGCCTCACGGTTCCAGTTTTCAGAAAGCTTTCCGGCAGAAACATTGATGCCATTCCACTGGATGTTGCCACCCGATTTCTCGATAACACCGATGTGAACGGTTGGCTCGTCAGTAAACATGCTCTTCACGAAATAAGCATCCGGCTTGGGCTGAAGAGAAAGGTCGAACACACCCTGGTTCCATCCCTTGACTGGCCATCCCATGCTCTCGCCCAGGTAATCGATGGCGCCCCAATAGGCAAGACCAATCACCTTGTCACGGTCCATCTCGTAGAAGTTAGGACCCATGGCAGCCACACTTGCCTCACTCTGATAGAAGGTTTTCTCCGGATAGCGCTTGCTGTCGCCAGGGAAGTACATGTAACGGTAGTTATATGAATTCACCTCAGTCTCTATTGCCAGGTCGGCTGGAATGGAATCCGTCTCCAGGTTGCGATAGCGGGGATGCATCGCCACGGTGGTGAGTCGGGTATCGTCATAACGGTGCAGCAACTCCTTCTGGAGCTTATAAGCCGTAACGCCCCAATCATTGAAAGGCAGGTTGCTGTATTGCTGCAACTCATTTCCCAGGCTCCACATCACCACCGAAGGATGGTTTCTGTCTCGCTTCACCCACTCAGGAACATCCTTTTGCCAGAGACTCTCCCATTCCACTCTGCCACCGGCATATTGGGTAAGCCACTTGTCGTAAAGCTCATCCACTACCAGGATGCCATACTTATCGCAGAGTTTCAGGAAATCCTCGCTATATGGATTATGAGAGGTGCGGATATGGTTCATTCCGAATTCCTTCATCAGTTTCAGTCGCTTCTCGATGGCACGCGGATAGGCGGCAGCACCAAGGGCACCGAGGGTATGATGATTGGCATAACCCTTGAGGAGAACCTTCTTGCCGTTCACCATCAAGCCCTTCTGTGGGATGATTTCGATGGTGCGCACACCAAACGGCTCCTTTATCTGATCGGCAATATTGCCCTCACTGTCATAAAGCGTCACCTCGGCAGTATATAAATAAGGTGAATCCGGCGACCACAACTTGGCGTTTTCCAAAGAGATACTTGGCAATTCATACTCTCTGTCTCTCCATTTGGCATTGAAGTGGATGTCGTTCTTCTGCTCAGCCACCACCTTGCCATCGGCATCGAGAATGCGAACGCCCACCAGCATCTTGGCAGCAGTCTGTCCCTTAGCCACCTTCTGCTGGTTGATAATTTCCGCCTTGATCTTCACCTCCCTGTTGCCCTGTGTACGGATAAAGAGCGGATGGCGAGGGAAGAACAGATCCTTATTGGTAACGATGAGGTTGACATCACGATAGAGACCGGCACCCGTAAACCAGCGGGAGTTGCTTGGATTTTGCGTATCCGCCTTGACTGCGATTTCGTTCGTCTGTCCCCATTTCAAGAGTTTGCTCAGGTCGATATCGAAGCCCAGGTATCCATAGTCGGTACCACCGATTCGCTGACCGTTCAGATAGACATCGCCCACCAGCATGATGCCCTGGAAGTCGAGCACGATGCGCTTTCCCTTCCATTCGTCCTTAGGCGTAAGTTCGTAGCGATACCAGCCGATGCCCATCTCCTTGAATCCACGGGAACTCAATCGGCTGCGCACATTGCTGCCCGCATCGCTATTGTCAGGTCGCTCGCTGGCATCCGGAGCCACCCAGTCCTGTCCTATCAGGAAATCATGTGGCAGATTCACCACATCATCCACGCTCTGGGTTGATTTCAACTCAGCTATGTTCTTCACATCACCACGATGGAACTGCCATCCCTGGTTGATGCTGATGGTATCGCGCACCGCTGCATCAGCCGAAAGGGTTCCCATCAAAGGCAAACCACCCAGCAGCAACGAGGCGAAAAGTATTGTCTTTCTATTCATTCCAAATTCATTTAATATGAGATTTTTGAAACAAAAGAACTAATCATAAAGTTCAATGTTCAAAGCTCAAAGTTCAATGTTTAAAGTATTAATTTCCGTCTGGCTTGGTTACATCCTGATTCACGGATGGATACCATACGAATTGATTGAAATCATCAGGCTGGGCAGGATTGAAGTCCTTCCAGTCTGCACGGAGAAACTTCACGATAGGCAGATTGAGCTGTTTCATGCCCATCACCACCATCTTAGCCACCTCGTAGGCACCGTATGGATTGAAGTGGGTGTTATCCTCCAAAGCCTTAGTCTGGTTGGGATAAGTATTTGCCGGATAGTGAACCAGCGACTTCTTACTGTTCTCATACCCCAAGGTCTCGAAGAAAGTGCGGGTCATATCGTGAAGTTCTATCACAGGCACGCCCTCTCGCTTCGCCACAGCTCGCATGGCATCAGGATAATCGCCATGAGTTTCCTGAATCTTGCTATGGGTAGCATCGTCAAAACGGCGGCGCTGGGTAGGAGTTACGAAGATGATGTTGCCACCCTTCTTGCGTACCTCGTCGATAAACTTCTTCAGATTGAAAGAGAAATTATACCAAGCACCACTGCCCACATACTTCTCCTTCTGGTCGTTATGCCCGAACTCACAAATCACATAGTCGCCCTTCTTCATCATCGCCAACACCTTGTCCAGACGGTTGGAGGCAAGGAAGGAACCGGCAGTCAATCCGCTTTCAGCATGGTTTGAGATAGCCACCTCCGGACCAAACCAGCGGGTCACCATCTGTCCCCAGGAAGCGTATGGCTCCGTAAACTGATCAACTACCGTAGAGTTGCCACAAAGAAACAAGGTAATGGTTTCGGCTGGAGCCGGCTCCACCTTGATACTCTTTACTGCTGGGGCAGCACCCGTAAACTCCAGAGTCAACTTCTCGTCCCAGGTAAAGTAATCCTTCTCGCGAGGCTTGATCTTTACGTTCATCTTCGCATTGATATAAGGGCTGCGCTTGTTCACGATGAAGGAGTAAGTCTTGAACTCGCCTTTCCTGGTGCTCACCTCGTCGAGCATCAAACGGCGGTTCTCTGCACGAACCACAGTCTTGCCCGCTTTCTTCTTAGAACCGAGCGCCACGGTCACCTTATAGTTGCCATCCGCCACCTTCACGGAATAGAAGAAAGGCGCATTGCTCTTTGCCTTTGGAGCAGCCAAGATGTCATATCCCTGACCCTTCTCAGCAGAATAGACAGGCTGCGCCTTCAACAGGTCGATATCGAAAGTCTGGGCATTGGCGGCTACCGTAGAAGCCAGCGCCAGCAGACCGGTGAATAAAAAATTTCTTGTCTTCATTTTGATCCTTCTTTTAAGAACAATCTTTTTCCATTGCTTTACTTCAGATACTTCGCCAAAGGACTCTTCATCTTCTTCAAACCCTTAGCCACGCACTTGGCATTATGCTGGGCACCCTTCAGACTGGTGTGGGTATGATCCTTCTTGTAATAAGCCTTCACCTTTTCCTTACCTATCTTATCATAAGAATCGGCAGCGATGTTGTGGAGGTCGAGGAAGGCAACGCCTGTCTCTGCAACGATTTCGCGATACCACTTGCCGTAGGTATCGTTTCGGCGCTCCATCTTTCCGTCAGGCCACTCGTTGCGAGGAGTCAGGGAAACGAGGATTGGGGTAGCACCCTTCTCGCGCACATCCTGGATGAACTTCTTCAGATACCAGCCAAAGGAATAAACCACCTCATACTGCTTGCTCTCTTCCATCTGATAGACATGGCAGGTATCCTTGGCACTAGGAATGGAACCGCGCATCTTCTTGTCGGTCATAGAACAGATGTCGTTGTGTCCGAACTCGATGAGCACGTAGTCGCCCGGCTGAAGACTGTTGTATACCTTATCCCATCTTCCCTCGTTGAGATAAGAACGGGAACTGCGCCCCGCCTTGGCTGCATTCACGCAGGTAATCTTCTTAGGATTGAAGATGGTATAAGCCTGAGAGCCCCAGCCCCACATGCCGTCTTCGTCCTTATCGGCATTCTTTACGGTACTGTCTCCGGTGAAGAAGACGACCGGTTTGCCCGGTTCGCGCTTGAAATTCTCTACCGGCAAAGCCACATTGATCATCATCGCCTGCAAAGGAGCCAGACTTGGATCCTTGCTCTCTGCCAATCCCTCAGCAGCCGAACGGGCATTCATCATCGCTCCGAAACGGGAGGTGTGGATATGGTCGGTGAAGAAATGATACTTCTCCTTCCAATGACCATAGCTGTCGAGCTTGGCTGCAGAAATCTCGTTCAGATCTACAAAAGGAACGCCTTCCTGCTCTGCCACCTGCTTTGCCCACAATCCGAAGGTCTTGTTGACGCGGATAATCTTGTCGTTCTCATCGTAGGCATCACGAGGAGTAAGCGACATCAGGATAGGATGAGCACCCAGTGCCTTGCAGTCGTTGATATATTTGCGCATGTATTCGCCGTAAGTATAGACGGTTTCCTTCACGCCCGTCTCCTTGATGGTGACATTGAGCGAATCCTTGCCGATGCCAGGGATGCTGGCACGTGCTCTTCCGCTATCGTAAGGACCATTGTCGTTATGACCGATGGAGATGATTACCCAGTCGCCAGCCTTGATGCCCCTGCGCACATCCGGCCACAGACGGTTATAGAAGGTACGGCTGCTCATGCCTCCGAGCGCCTGGTTCTCTACCGTAATCTTGTTGGCATCGAAGAACTCGTGCTCGTAGTATCCCCAGCCCCACTGACCGTTATTACCATTACCCAATGTGCCATTGCGCATGGTAGAGTTACCTATGAGGAAGAGCACCGGGTTGTTGCCCTTGCGGCTGGTTCCCGGCTGTATTCGAGCGGTCATCGCCTTGTTCAGGCTATCTACGGTATTGTCGATAACCTTGTTGACATCTTCCATCGGTTTTGCCACCTGGGCAAAAGAAGCTGTTGTTGCCGCCATCAATGAAATGGCGAATAATATTCTTTTCATTAGCTACGTTTTTTTTATCAAATTATATTCGCAAGTACAGGAGTTAAAGAAGTTAAAGGAGTTATCGCTCCCTACGGTCGCTGAGGAGTTAAGACAATAGTCTTTTTTGCATAGTTTTTAAGCAGCAAGACATACGTCTTAACTTCCTTAACTCCTTTAACTTCCTGATATGCGAAAGCTCAGTTATTTTATATACAAGAGAATTCTTCACTCTTCGTTCTTCATTCTTCACTTCATCCTTTCTGCATGATCGGGCAGATAATATCCCAGATGTGGAGGCTGGTTATAGCCTACATTCTGCCATGCCACTCCCATACGGTAAATATGGTCGTGCATCAGGGTTGGAACCCGATATTCCGTAGGGAAATTGGTGGTGAAGATGTTGAGATGCGATGCATCGCTCTTGTCCCAATAGATGACTTCCTCTCGCCAGTCGCCGAAGAGGTCAGCCTGCAGATTCGGGGTCGCCTTCGACCAGTTGCAACTCACCGAGTTTCCCATCTCGTAGAGCTGTTTTCCATTGCTCAAAGGCAAAGCCACCGCCTCGCTGCCGTTCCATTTCTGGAGATAAGGAGGAAAATGAGGAGAACGCCCGTTTGCCAGAAGTTCATCCTGCAAGTCACCATCCCAATAGATCCGGAAGTTCATTGCCGGCATTCTGGAAACAGCTCTGAAACTCGTTTTTTCATTACTTCTGAAATGATCAGCTTCATGATTCTTCTGAGAGGATAAAAATGATTCTGCCGAAACAGGCTTACCCTTAATATCTCTTACTACAGGAGCATCCGAACACCAATATTCATATCCCCGATGCCTGGAATCGATATCAGCAGCCACTCCTCTTCCGGTATCTTCCTTATCGAGTGTACGGAACAGGATTTCGCCTGTTCTCGCATCCCGCAGGTCAGAACCGTAAGGATATTCTTCGTGTACCATATAATATTCCAAGCCCGGACGGTCGGGATCCAGGTCAGCAAGATGCTGCGCATCGCCATGTCCCAATCCGGTAGAATACAACAAGGTTCCGTCAGGGTTGATGGCAGCCGAACCGTATGTGATTTCGTCACGTCCGTCTCCGTCCACATCGCCCACAGCCAGACTGTGCGCTCCCTGGGCATAGGCAGTTGCCTTACATCCATGAGCTTCCTTCAGCACCTTTCCGTCGGCATCGGTCACCTTCCAGTCGTTGGGAGTCAGCGAAGCATGGAGCCATTTGGTCTTGAGTTCCTTTCCGTCGAAATCTACCGCCCAGAGATAAGAGCGGATATAATAGCCACGGCACATTACGGCACTCGGCTTCTTGTCGGCACCCTCCAGGAAAGCCACACCAGCCAGGTATCGCTCGCCACGGTTGCCATAGTTTGCCTTGTCGCCCCAAACAGAAGAGTAGGCAGGGAATCCGTTCTCCAGATGCTCCCCCTCTTCCACCTGATTGCCCGTACCGAAGGCTCGGTTGGGCTCATACCAGATGGTATGCATCGCCTTTCCGGTTTCGCCATGGAAGACCGTCAGCAGTTCAGGACCAGTCATAATGCGACCTCTGGAATTGCGATAGTCGACATGGTTGTCGATGGAGCGGATTCCTTCATCCGTAGCCACATCGCTCACAAACCTGCCCCTGGCATCTACCGACCCAGCCGATGTCTTGCAGACCATTTCTGCCTTGCCATCGCCGTCGAAATCATAGACCAGGAACTGGGTATAGTGGGCACCGGCACGGATATTCTTACCCAGATTGATGCGCCAGAGCTGGGTTCCGTCGAGCTTGTAGCAGTCGAAGATGACCTCTCCCGTATAGCCGTCATGCGAATTGTCATGGGCATTGGTCGGGTCCCATTTCAAGATGATTTCATATTCTCCGTCTCCATCCACATCGCCCACGCTACAGTCGTTGGGTGTATATTCGTAGGATTTTCCATCGGGAGTGACACCGCCGGCAGGACGGTTGATGGGCAGGGAGCGATAGAGATCATTCCATGGCTTCACCTCCTTCGAAACTTCTCTTTCAGCCGGAGCATCCATCCTGGGTTCCTTCTGATAAGTGATGATTCGATAGCTGCTGGCAGCAGAACCTTTCCGGTCTGTATAATTGGTCAGCTTCACCTGATGGGCGATAATCTTTCCATCTCTTTCTATGTCGAAGCATACGTTCTTGCTGTCCGTACCCAGCAATCGCCAGCTGAGGAAGATTCCCTTGTCCTGGGCAGGCAAAGCCACCAGACCACGGCCCAGCTTCTCCATCTGCGATACCGGAGTCGGCACTTGTGCATGGAGATGAGAGCAGGGAGCCATTGTCAGCGCCATACTCATCATCGGAAATAACATTTGTTTGATTTGCATGATGATAGTTGTTTATTATTTTGTATTTCTGCTACAAAAGTACGCATAATCCGGTTCATCTACCTGGTAAAAATATCCAAAGAAGCGGACAATCATACAATTCGTCTGTTATTTTCCCGTATGAGAAGAAAAAAGGCGATACCTTTCTGCCAGGAGAAAGATACCGCCCTTTGTCATATATGATTCTGTTCTATAGATATCCGATTAGTAACCAGGATTCTGCATCTTCTCCTTCTCCTCATTGCTCAGGGAAGCACCATTCGCATTGGTGATACCGTCGAGGAATGACTGAGGAATTGGACGATAGTAATGCTTGGCTGGGTCGAACTTACCGATGCCACGCTGAGAACCATCGTTGAATGCATTCCAGCGAGCCTCCAAGGTCTTGGTACGTGCCAAGTCTTCCCAACGCTGGCTTTCACCAATCAGCTCACGGGTACGCTCATTCAGGAGGAAGCACATTATCTTCTCTGCCTCAGTGTTGCACTTCAAGGCTTCGTAGATAGGCTTGTCTGCCTCTGAGTTCAGAATGTCATCAACACTGTTCAGATGCATGCTGCTCTTGGTTGCGGCGGTAGTTACAGGAATGTTGTTTGACTCGAAGTAAGTGTTCTCCTCTGTATAGATGGCACCCTCGGCAGAGAAACCGCCACCCTTGTTGGTGCAGACACTATTCTTCTTGTAAGCCTGACCACCGTCACGGCTGATAGAGCGATCCTCACCCTCAGCGTATCCGGCACGGTCGCGAACCATGTTGAGATACTTGATGGCATTGCTGTAATCCTTCTTGCGGATATAAGCCTCGGCAACCATCAGCACATCGTCAGCAGAACGGGCAATGATGGCATCGCGGGTACCAAACTGAGAAGCGATAGAGTTGCGGGCTCCGTCACGGAACTTAGACAAGGCTACACCACGGTTGTGTGGATAGATGGTATAGTAATTACCAGAGTGAGTAGTATTGTCCTTGGCTGTATTCCACTGGAATGGCTGACCGGCATAGTAGCGTACAAAGGTATGCTCTGGGCAGACCTTGCCATTCTTCAATACGAAATCCTCTGACTTAGACTCGTTGCCATTCTTGTCATGACCAGGAGTGAAACGGGTATCACCAGGATTGTTGACGATATACTTCAAACCAATCTGACCACCCACGAAGCGATGCTCGCCAGCTACATCCTCTGCAGTATATTCATCAGGATTCTTAGCCATGACTTCAGCATCCCACTTTGGAGCACCATTGGTATAGTTGCAGCCATACTTGGTGATGAATGACTTCCAGAAACGGGAGTCGTTCACGCGGTCGAATACCTGGATGGTATATTCAGTAGAGCTTACATAGCTGAACTCACGGTCGCCGGAAATATCTCGCTTCATACCTGCCAGGTTCTGATATACAGATGGGAAGCAGAGGTGCATCTGGTTACCGAAACGGCCCCAGGAGTCGCTGTTGTCAGAGAACTGGGCAGCAAGTACCACCTCGCTCACCTGCTCATTGGCACCATCAGGCTCGGTGTAGTCCCAGAGTTCCTGGAAGTTGCTGCACAATGGATGCTTCTTGATTACCTCGTCGCCATACTTGATGACTGCAGCCAGGTCGGCATCCTTATACTGGGAGTTCCAGCTGTCGTGCAGTTCTGATGCACGGAACAGATGAGCCTTTGCCAGGAAGTGGGCTGCAGCCGACTTGGTGAGACGGCCCAGCTGCTTGTCCTCAGGTTCCTCAGGCAGCAGTTCGTATGCCTTCTCGAAGTCTGAGATGATCTGGGCGAAGCACTCCTCCTCAGAATTACGGGTATAAGTATAATTGATTACACCATTGCTCGGTTCCAGCTTCAATGGCACACCGCCATACTGCTTAACCAGCTCGAAGTAGGCATAGGCACGGAAGAAGTAGCCCTCGCCCAGACGAATGTTATACTTGGCGCTCTTCTGGTTGTAATACAGAGGCACGTTCTGAATCAGGATGTTGGCTGGTTCAATGGTACCATACATATTGTCCCACAAAGGCTGGTTGGAAGCTGTCTCACCAGAGTTCAGCCCCGTAGCATAATGGTTCCATGCTGCGATATCGTTGGCACCGCCGGTAAACTCGTCGATACCCATGTTATACATATTATATCCCCAGATATAGTTGAACTTGAACTTCAACTTCTGATAAGTACCTGTAGTCAGGTCGTTGATACCAGCCTCTGTCTTGAAGTAGGCTGTACCCTTCTCTGTAATCAGCTTCTCGTCGAGAAACGAGTCGCTGCATGATGTCATTGCTGTTCCCAATGTCGCTCCCAAGAGAAGAGAAGCGAATAATATCTTATTTGTTTTCATGATGAATGTCCTGTTTTTAGAATCCAATGTTTAATCCGATAACCCAGCTCTTGATGGTTGTACCTGAACCGAAAGAGGCTGAGTTGTTGTCATAACTCAAGAGGTCGGTATCAAGCCACTTGCACTTCTTGTAGATAGTGAACGGGTTCATTGCCTGAACATAAACCTTGAGGTTGCTCATGCCCAACTTGTTTGTAATATTCTTAGGGAAGGTATAACCCAGAGAAATGTTACGCATCTTGATGTATGAACCGTCCTGATAGTTCATGGAGCCAGAATAAGCATCTGCTGCCTGACCGTTAGAACCAGGAGCATAATACTCAGCGTCCTCATTAACACCGGCTATCCAGTAGTCCAGATCACGCATTGCATACATACCACCGAGGGTTTCTGCACCCTTGGTTACGGTAAACTTCCAGCGGGCATAGATGAAGCAGGACAACTCGAAGTTCTTGTAGCTGAAGGTGTTGTGCCAACCGCCTGACCAGCGTGGACGAACCTTACCTACAATCTGACGGTCGTTGGCGTCAATCTTGCCGTCAGGATTTACATCCTTCACCTTGATCTGACCTGGCTTGCGACCGAACTTGGCTGCTTCTTCAGCCTCAGAGGTCTTCCAGATTCCATCATATACATAGTCGTAGTAAACGCCGATTTCCTCACCTACGAAGAGACGGTCGTTCACATTCTCCTTCACGCCATTGTTCAACTTATCCACACGGTTGCGGTCGATAGTCCAGGTAAGACTGGTATTCCATTCGAAATCCTTGGTCTTCACTGGGATGGCATTCAACTGCAGATCAACACCCCAGCCGGAAGTCTCACCTACGTTGGCAAATGTGCTGGTATAACCGGTCAGAGATGGGATGGTGGTAGCCAGAATCAGATCGGTAGTCTTGTTGTGATAGTAGTCAACACTACCGCTGATACGGTTGTTGATGAAACCGAAGTCGAGACCGATGTTCCACTGCTTGGTTCTCTCCCAACCGAGGTCGATGTTCGCCATCTTATTAGGATTCTTGGCTGAAGCATCTGATGGCAGATAACCTACGGATGTTGTTGCTCCCCAGGTATATACGTTGCTCTGAACAGCACCCTGAGTAGCATAAGGATCAACTGCATAGTTACCAGAGATACCATAACCCAGACGGAGTTTCAGGTTGCTCACCCAGTCCGCCTTCTGCATGAACTTCTCCTGGTCGATGCGCCAACCGAGCGCTACGGATGGGAAGGAAGCCCACTTATGACCGTCAGCCAACTGAGAGGCACCATCGGTACGTACACTGGCTGTCAACATATACTTATCTGCATAGGTATAGTTCACACGAGCCATGTAGGAAGCCAACTGGCTTTCTGTCAGACCGGTTGTATACTGCAATGGTTTGCTCAGAGAGCTGGTGTTCCACCACAACTCATCGGCACTAGCCACGTTAGACTTGATGTTGCCGTTCTCATAGTGATACTTGGAAGCACTCTGCAAGAGGGTCAGGCCGATGCGATGGTTCTTGGCAATGGTCTTGTTGTAGTAAATCAGGTTATCGAGTGTCCAGGATACCTTGTTGGATGGGTTGTACTGAGCCACGTTGTTGCCGTCGCCGTTGATACCGTCAGCAGCATTGGCGATGCCCAGACGATAGTACTGCAGTTCAGGACCAAACTGGATGCGGTACTGCAAGCCCTCCAATGGCTCCCATATCTTGCCAAAGTCTACCTGAGCGTAGGCGCTGCCGTTGATGCGGAAGTTGGTACGCTTGTTGGTATTGTATTTCAACTCATCGATTGGGTTGATGATGTTCACGTTGTAAGCCCATGGATTGCGGATATAATTGCCCTCAGAATCGTAAGGCACGGTCCATGGAATCATGGTATTCAGGGCATTGTAGTAATCGCCCGCACCGGTTACTGACTTGCTGTAGTTGTAACCGTAGTTCTGGGTTCCGTATGAAGCATTCATGGTGAAGCCCAATGTCAATGGAGCTACTGGTCTAGCCTCGAAAGATGTATTCAGGGTGAAGCGCTGATAGCTCTGACCTGGCTGAGTGCCCTTCTGGTTCAAATAACCGAAGGAACCATAGCCCTTGAACTTGTCTGTACCGCCCGAAGCGCTGATAGTATGCTCGTGGGTTACGCCGGTCTGCTTACCCTGTGAAGCCCAGTCGTAAGAACCGACGAGCTCTGGATGATAAGTACCGTTCACCCAAGCCTGATCGATATTGGCCCAGCTGGCTGGTTCACCGCCAAAGAGTTTCTGGTCGCTGGCATAGTCAGGAGCGAAATCTGCCTTAGGATCACCATAGCCACCATAGTTGTATGCTGCACGGCGGGCATAGTCTATCCACTGTGTGGCATTCATCATCTTGGTTACGTCGTGGAGAGTTGAGAAGGTAACGGTACCTGCATAGTTCAGGGTCACCTTGCCTTCCTTACCTCTCTTGGTGGTTACGAGTACCACACCATTGGCACCACGTGCACCATAGATAGCGGTAGCAGAAGCATCCTTCAATACCTCGATGCTCTCGATATCCTGAGGGTTGATATTCTCGATACCACCGTTCTGGATAATCATACCGTCTACTACATAGAGCGGAGTACTTTTGGCACCGATGGAGCGCTGACCACGGATGGTGATGCTACCCACTGTACCAGGACGCTGGGAGTTGGTGATATCCACACCGGCAGTCTTACCCTGCATACCCTCCAGGGCATCCTTTACAGGCATCGCTGTCAGGTCCTTTGAATCCAGGTGAGCCAAGGCTCCGGTCACATCGCTCTTGCGCTGCACACCATAACCTACTACCACGACTTCATCCAAAGCCTTGTTATCTTCCTGCAATGTTACCTTCAGATCGCTCTTTCCGGCAACGCTTATCTTTTGGGCAATATAGCCGATATATGAGATTTCCACAGTAGCATTCTTTGGCACATTGGTCAAAGTAAAGTTACCATCTAGATCAGTTACGGCACCATTGGTAGTGCCTACTACCTTAACACTGGCGCCAATGACTGGCTCGCCCATGTTATCTACAACTGTACCTTTTACTGTTTTAGCTTGCTGTACTACATTTGTAGCCGCATTCACCTGAGTTGCTCCTACAGGGGAGAACATCAATGCTGAGCAAAAAAGAGTAACAGGCAAAACAGACTCTTTAAAAAATAGTTTGTTGTCCATGTCTTATTACGTTTTTTGGTTTATTTGTTATTATTTCGGTCGCAAAAGTACACTAATTCTTGCCAACAATACTTAATATTTTGGCTATTCACCCTTATTATTTGACATTTATTAGTTTTTTTGCCATTTTCGTTCATGTTCAAGCTTCAGAAGGGAGGGAGGAAGGGGAGTGTTCAGGAGTTAAAGGAGTTGAGGAATTAAGGAGTTAAGACGTATGTCTTGCTGCTTAAAAAACTACGCCAAAAAGACTATTGTCTTAACTCCTTTAACTCCTTAACTTCTGAACACTTCTGAACCTGCGAAACTTCTATATATATAATTAAGGTGTACCCCCCGGCTAGATGATGGTAATCCAGACGGATTCACCCTTTCCCCTCGCTTCGCCGATGCACTTCTTCAGGCGATGCAGCCAGATGCGGGAGTTCACCACCATGCCCTTCTGCCTGTTCTCGCCCACCAGGATGCAGCCCTGGGTATCGTCGGGATAGTTGCCGGCATGGATGCGGACGCCCTCAAAATCGGGCACACCCTGAAGATACGGCAACCACTCCTTGAAACGGGGCGATAGGGTAACGAGCAGAGGATAGGTGCCTTCGGGTATGGCGGTATGTCCCTTCATCTTCTGCGCCTTCTTGCCCGATACCCTGCCCAGGCGCACGTTCTCCTCCTCAGGCTGCAGTTCCACGCCCTTCAGATTGCGCCACGTCGGCTCCAGGGTATCGCAGAAATAGTTCTCCTCCGACAGCAGCTTGCCGTCTACCGTGTGTTCAAACCATCGCTTCAGCTGGGGATGCGCCCAAGAGGAATGCACCTTCCGCTCTACCTCCTCATCCTTCAGGATAAAGAGGCGTCCGATGGTATAACTGTTCTTTTTAGCTATACGCTTCAATACAATTTCCATAAATTTCAATTAATTAAAGTTTAGGAATCAAGCTCCTGACCGTCATGACGGTATTTGAGCTTCTTAAAACTGTAACTTCTGTAACCGTAACCGTTTTTGCCGTCCTCAGATTCCATGCGCACGATATACTTGCGATAAATCCATTGCTTGATGACGTTCTTGCAGCCCTGCGCTTTCAGTCCGTGTTCCAGACGGATGGCTTCCAGCTGCGGTTCGGTGAAGACATCGGGCAGAAGCTGCAGGATATTCTCCGGTCCTCGCTTTGAACTCTTCTCTGCAGTGCTCGCCTCCTTGGCTATCATATCCCCGAAGAAACGCATCTTGCAGTAGAGGTCGTAGCGCTCGCTCCAGCGGATGAAATCCTCTATCTCCGGCTCCCATCTGTAGCCGTTTGCCACATAGAGCACGCACGCCTTCAGATAGGCGATGACGTTGGCACGGAACGAGAAATTCTCGAAGATGCGGTTCTGCGAGGTACGGGAAAACTCGGCATTCTCGTTCTTCAATACCTCGGCAAGCCGATACGCCTCTTCGCATTCCACCAGCCCCGTTGCCATACAGAGATTTTCGATGTAGGGCTTCAGGGCTTTTCTGAATTCATCATCGTAGGTTCCATATACCGGGATGTCCTCACCGATATCACGCTCCGGAATGGTACTGAAATTGATACGGCTCAGCGGACCGTCGGTCAACACCTTGGAGAAATAGCGCTGCCCCTTGTCAATGGTGGTGGAAGCATTCCAGTTGAAACGGATGGTGACACGCTCGGTTACGCTCTGGGTTCCCACACGAGTCTGACCATATTGATTATCTGGGTCGAAAGCGAGACACATGATGCGGAACTGCTGATTGCCGATACCCTTCAGTGCATCAAACTGGTCGATTTCGTTCAGCGAAGTATAAAGGAAATGTTCCTTTGCTTCAGCGGTACGCATCACGAAGGCAGGATTGGTCATATCGGCATCAATCTCCTGAATAATCAGATTTTCAGGGCGTTTGCGCTTATCCTTGTTGGCACCCTTTCGCATCATCTCCTCTTTCCATTCCTTCTCACGCTTCAGGTTTTCGGCATCTCTTTTACGGATATCCTCCATGATGAAATCGATAGGTTTCTGTACACAACTTTTACCAGCACCAGTGCCTGCAAGCAGACAGGTCATCAGGGTAGCTTCGTGCTCCACGTTATCGATATATCTGAATTTCGTTCTCCAGAGATGGGTAGCCAGCGGAGGGAAAATGGCGCAAGCCACGGCTGGCTGATAAATCTCCGGTGTCTTCGAGATAAGTAACTCCACCAGCTTCGGCAGCTTCTTCGGCATCGGTGGAGGGGCGGGATACTCTTCTTCGTTACTTTGAACTCCGTTACTTTGAACTTGGAACATTGAACTTTGAACTGTATGATTACCCGCCAGGCGTTCACGTTCCGGGGATTTGCAATCCCCGGCAAGCAAGCTCTTAGCCGCCTGCTCCGCCAAGGCATTCACCCGAATCACATCTCTAGAGAAAGGCTTGGAGCTATCCCCATATTTCGCATAGAAGTCATGGATAAGCTGGTGGCAGTCGGGTTCCTGATAATAGCTCGGCATTCTCTTCGCCACCACCTTCATCAGTTCCTCTTCGCTCATCACACGAGAAGCGCCAGCACTCATGATGGCAAGCAGGGAGGAATGTCTTGACCCCACGGTATCAATATTCATCCCCTTGAGTCCCGCAGATTCCTGAAACAGGTCGAAGGCTATCAGATTCTTCTCACTGGCAGAACCTGCTTCTGAGGCTGCCAATCTGCCAGCATTCTGAGCATCTCCAGCAGGGCTGAGATGAGAATCAGCAACACGATTGCTATCACCAGGTTGGGCAGGCTGAATAGCAGAGCCAGAAGAAACAGCGTTATCGCCAGGAGTGCCCGGAAATCTATTGTCTTCACTTTGAACATTGAACTTTGAACATTGAACTTTATGATTACTTTGAACTTTGAGATTTGAACTTGGAACTTTATGATTACTATCGCTAGGTATTTGCCCCTGAAAGTCCCCCGCCAGGCGTTCCGGGGATTTGCAATCCCCGGCAAGCAAGCTGTAGCGAGCCGTCCCCTTACCGTCAATCGTAAGCCCACGCTTCAAGAAAGCCTCTCTACGGGCTTTCAGCTCCTCTGCGGGCAGCACCCCATACCAGTCCTTGGAGCGGTAAATCTCCGAGTCTTTATCCGTGATATAGATCATTCTTTCGGGCGAGATGCAGCTCTCATCATAAGGCACGCCCAGCGCCTCACAATACGCCTTCTGCGTCTCCTCGATGGTCATCCCTATCGGCATGCGGATGTCGATATGCAGCTTATTTTTTGCAGAATACTCCAGGTGCAGCAGCATCCCTTTCCAGATGCTGTCGCTGCAGTTCAGCTCGCGCGCCTTCTCCAGCGCCTGCTCCACAAACTCCTTATCATCCACATCCACGGTAGTCTGAAAAAGGAAAGCCGTAGGGTCAGCATTGCTCTGCGATCTACGGTTTTTCAGAAAACGGTAGTAGTGAGCACAACGGAAGGGCAACTGCCCCTTGATTCTCTGTCGTGCCTTGGCGAGCTGGGCATCATCAGTCCTGTCCACGCTGCGAATGGACTTCTCGCCACGAATCTGCAGCACCATCTCGTGCAGCCATGGCAGCGAGATGGTCTTGTCATAAGCTGAGAGCGGCTGGCAGCTTGCGCTGCCCTTATTCCCCCCTCGGAACCCATTGAATGCAATCCAATGTTGCATCGTTTCATTTTTCATGTCCATAATAATATTAAAAAGAAATTAACGCCAAAGCCCCCCTCCTCCAGAAGAAAGCCCCTCCAGAAGGAGCAAGGAAGGAACGAAGGAGGAGCGAAGAAGGGAGCCGCAGAAGGAGCAAGGAAGCCCCCTCTGAGCCACCGTTCCAGGCGTTTCCAACGCCTGGTCCCCTTCCTCAAGTCCCCCGCCAGAAGCAGACCCCCTCCTTCTTTACCCCAGGCTCTTCACCTCGTACATCTCCGCGAGCTCCCAGTAACGATGCGCCAGGTCGTGAATAAACTTCCTGCCCTTTTCGGTCCATACCAGATAGGTATGCGTCACCGCCTTGCCCATCTTCTCCTTTCTTCCGTCGCAGTTCGGGTCCAGAAAGGCTTGATAACGGGTGCGGCTCTTCGCCAGTCCCATGTGCGCATACTCCGCATAGAGCAGATACTGCCCACTCTGGTAATACTGCACATGCAGCGCACAGAGCGAGCGGTTCAGTTCCTGCGCCGTGATACCCAGCTCCTTCGCCACCTGGGTGGTGGTGAAGCACGAAACGGAATCCAGCACATTGTCGCTGTAAATCGCCTTAGGCAGAAGCCCGTCCACCTGCTTCTCCAGGTTGATGACGTTCTCGCCCTGGATAGAAGCCCATCTCGTCTGCTCATCCAGCACTCCGTTGAGACGTCTGATCTCCACATCCTGCTCGTCGATGAGTTTCTTGTCAAGTCCCAACTGCACTTCCTGCTGATGCAGCAGTTTCTTCTGCTGCTCCAGCAGCATCTCCTTTTCCTTCAGGGTAGCACGGAGAATCTCCTCGGCATTGCGAATCATCTCCTCCTCGCTCTCCCCTTCATGCACCGGGATATAACCGCCCGTCTTGCGAATCTGAGGCAGCACCACCGAGGTAACCCAATCCTTGAACTTCAAAGCCGAAGCCAACTTAGAACCGAGCACCAGGGCATAAAATCCGCTCTCGTTGACGAAGTTCATCTGCACGTTCTGCACCTTTCCTTCAGAAACGCCAAAACGATTTTTGACAGTTCTAGCAATGCGGTATTTCGCCGTATCGCTAGACCTAACATGCTGTCTTACAGCGTCTGTAGCTCTCTTATATCCCAGCGCATCACACAAATCCTTAGCACAGAACCAAGGCTCGCCCTTCTCATCAGTAGCGGTACGAACCATTCCGAACTCCGGATTTTCAAACACACACACAGGTGCAGCCACCTTCTTATTTTTAGAAGACTGTGCACCACACTTGGCAGGGCTAGCAGCCTTGCTGCCCCCCACCTTCTGATTCATTAAATTTGTCATAAATAATAAAATTAAATGTAAATAATTGAACTTTTCGCAAGTCAGCCCCTTAGAACATATCATAAAGTTCAAAGTTCAATGTTCAATGTAAAAAAAATAATTGTATCAACCTTGTCAAAGAACGATGGGCTGATACGCTGCGCCACTTACAACATGGCAGGAAACCTATCCCAGCAACCTGGCGATAGGAAACGGAAAAGCCCCAGACCTCAGAACCGGTATCGTTCTGAAATCTGGGGCAAAAGTAGAAAGAATATCCCGTTACGCCATTTCCGCCGAATACGCCAAATTGAATTCGACGGAAAAGAAAAAAGGGCAAACCTTTTGGAATGCCCCTATTTATCAGTATCTTCGGTTGAAATACTTTTTTCCTTACGTCAAATAGACAACCACTATTCGACGGAAACTATCATCCTTCAAGCGACTTCATATAATCCTCAACACTTACCCCTACATCAACATCAATATGACCTGCGATAATCTTTCTTCTGATATAATCGCCATACGACTTAGTAGTAACCTTCATCTCGAGTTGACAGTCTTCCTTCAGGAACCGTGTGATAGACGCCCCGTTAGGAGTCCCAGGATAAACATACCCCTGACTTCCCCAATACCGGAAGAAAGCCACCACGCTCTGATTCAGCAACCCGTCACTGGTAGAAAGCTGCTCCTTGGAAATATGATGCAGCTTGAGATAATTCACGAAATCATCCGCCATTCTCCTTGTCAGGTTCACGTCCTTTTCCCCATTCTTATCTGGAAAGAGCACCTCTGCGGTTCTTCCTGCAGCCGGAGGAGTACTTTTTTTCGTATCATCAACTGTTTTACATCTAGCAGAATCCATATCATCAGCAAAGTATTTTGCCATGATTTGCTCGAGAGCGTCAGCCGATACGTTTCCCCCGATAGTTAACTCCTTATGATGGTCGTTGTGTACGGCACCATCCCCATAATATGCATTCATTGTCTATTTGTTTTAGAATCCAACATTATTATATTTGAAGCATTACTTTCAGGAGCCAGATAAACCTGACTACTATGATCTTCATGCATCGCACCCTCACCATAATAAGCCCCGCAATTTACAATCGGAGTTTGTTGTTTGAATTTCTGCATAATCTTCTCTGACAGACCAGGCTGAATCTTAGCCCATGCAGGGTCTTTTGCCAAGAGGAGAGATAGATTGCCAAAGATGGCTGATGCCGTGGAAGGATCTAGACGCAACAACTGCGTCTCTATCAAATCAACGGGTACGCGCGACTCTACAGCCTCAGCAAATTGCTTCGTAACCTTCTCCATATCAGAAGATAACTTCCCCACAGAATCCTGCAACAGGATTACCTTCTCATTCAGTTCATCATAACTCATGAATCTGTTTTTCATTATCTCTTCAAAATCAGCGCCAAAGATGATGTTGCACAGTTCGTCCAAATCATCCTTCTGTGGAGTAGTCTTCAAGATTTCCTCCAGTCTTGCCATGTGCTTCGCCAGTTTCTCTCTACTCTTGGGAGTAACAAACAATTCATCCTTTCGCAACAGAACCGCTTTATAGAATATGTGTACATAGGGATGAAAAGACCGAGCAACAACCACATTGTTGATAATCTGTACGAAGGCCTTGAAATTGGAGCCTACGATTCTTCTCACCATAAAAGAATACACATTTGTCAAGTAACTCCAGTTTTCCCCTAGCTGTTTCTCCAGAAAATCCTTATGCTTTTCCGGCAAATCCGCATGCTCTATCATCAGGTAGGCAGACAAAACGCACAGCATTGCTCCACGCTTACTATCACCGCTAACTTCCAGTTTCTCTATCTCCTTATCAATCTCATCTTCTGGCCATAGCTTGATATAAGGACGGTAAGACTGTCCCATAATGCATCGCAATAACTGAAAAAAACTATATAGGTAGCCCGTTCTGCAATATGCAGAATCCAGAAGCTCCATTATGTTATGCTCGCCTACGAGTTTATCAAGCTCATTATAGGCACACATCCATGAGGATACCCGGTAACACACATCAGAAAAATCGCTGCTCTCGATATAGTCACCCGACAACAAACGCCAATAGATAGGTTTCATCCTTTGATGAAAAATTTCCATCCACTCCTGGTCATGAAAACAGCAATCAAATTCTTCAGCCGTTTCACGAATGTTCCAACCTTCAAGAGCTTCTCCACCATCAAAGATTTCCGTTAAAGGCCAGACGAAACAATCATCTATCTCATTTTCAACTGTATACATAGATTATTATATTTTTAGGTACGGAAACCCCCACCTGGTTTGAGCGCTCAGTCTCATCACCAGGTGGGGCTTTCCGTTCTTATTAGTATCAATTATGATGCAAAAGTAATATTTTTATTTAAAACCTCCAAAAAAAAAGACTATTTTTTTCATATTCGCATCATTTTCTTTATTCTTCTATTATTTGATTCCTACAAAATCACTCAAAGGCATTATTTTTGCACAAAAAGTGTTCAACTTTTCTTTTAAATTAGGTATCCCTTTAAGCTCAATAGGTTTAGTTCCATCAAAAGAAAGAACTATATAATAAGGGGCATGTTGAGGATGGAAACCATATTCCTCTAATGTTTCTTTAGTCCATATCTGAAATGTTCCTCTCTTTTTCAATTTGAACAGTTGGCAATCTTCTCCTGCAGTATGCAATAACAGATACTGCATACGTTCAAAACCAGGAGTAACACAAAGTGACCCTTTAGAGTTTCCTGCACGAAGATAACAGATACCCTTTTCTATCATCTTTGCCTTCAAATCTTTACGTGCATGATTCACCATCACCATCACTTCTTCGGGATTCTCGGAAATCTTTCTGAGAATTTTCTCTGCCATATCCGAATTCATAATTTCCAGTTTTCTTCTGATTCCATAATCCAAGAAATCTTTACTTTGGTCGATACCTATGAATTTTCTATCCAGTAAATTCGCAGCAATACCCGTGGTACAACTACCAGCAAATGGATCCAAAATCGTATCTCCCTGATGAGTTGAGGCGAGTATTATTCTATATAGCAACCGAAGAGGCTTCTGTGTAGGATGCTTGCCGCACTTCATTTCCCAAGAAGACAAGAATGGAATTCTCCAAACATCCGTCATCCGCTTACCGCCATTCAATTGTTCCATCAAGTCACAATTGAAGAAATGCTGGTGTATTTCATCTTTTCTTGCCCAAATAATATACTCGGTTGTAAAATCAAAATAGTTACGCGACAAAGTAGGCTTGGCATCTGTTTTTTGCCAACAGATTATGTTGAGAATCTTGTATCCAAGTTCCTGCATACATGAGGCCACGGAAAAAATATTATGGTAGGTTCCAGTTACAAAAATGGTACCGCTATTTTTCAATACTTTTCTACATGCCGACAGCCATTGTCTATTAAACAGATTGATTTTCTCTAAAGAGACAACTCTATCCCACTCTCCTTTATCAAATGATTTCCATGTTCCATTGATACATCTGGCTATATTTTTCGACAGAAAATAAGGAGGGTCAGCAAAGATAACATCCACTTGCTTACCTACTTCACCAATGAGATTCATAGAATCTCCTTGATACAAAACAAACTCCTTATTGTCTGAAGAAAAATAGGGTTCTGTCATTATATTACAAAATCTAAATCCAATTGAACAGGTTGCAGAATCTCGGATGTCTTTACCGCTTCATGCAAATCGAAATTGAAAACCAAAGCCTCTACCATGGCATGACGATTCTCCAGATGTCCTCCAGCCTGGTAAAAGTGTTCCTGGGTCTCTACATTAAAATGGTTCCAAAAACGCTCCATCATATCATTCGCCCTAAACTCATTATGATGCCATGTTGACAAAATAAAATGAGCTGGAGTTTTCTCCAAAGCATGAAAAAGAGCTTCTTCATCCTCTTCCGTCCAACCATTGTAATAGTCCACATAACGGCCATAATAAGGTGGATCACAGTATATTAAATCTCCTGTTTTTGCCTGCGCTATAGTATCTGCAAAACCTTGATTATGAAACTCCCACTTCCCTAGATGAATCACACGCTGCGCAGCTCCTATCTGATTACAAATCTTGGTGATATAGGCTGGTGCAAAACGATTGGGCTTTTTACAGAAAGGTATATTCCATTCACCCCTACGATTAAAACGCATCATACCATTGAATCCTGCTCTTGAAAGAAAGATAAAGTCGAAAGAGCTAAACTCTCTATTGAAACGATCTCTCACCTTCCGATAATGTGCATAGCCGCCCTCATCTGCTTCTAAAAGCAGTTTTCCTTCATGCTCCAAATAACTACGCATATTTTCGGGAGTAATATCACCCCGCAAAACAGCATTGTAAAAATTGATGATATGCGGATTACTATCTGCTATATATCTACGTCCTCCAACAGGTGCATTCAAGCCAACTACGCCGGTACCGAAAAAAGGCTCTACCCAATTAGTTTTAGACAGGTCTAGCCCCGAACGTTGTATAATATCATTAATCCAAGGAACCAATTTAGTCTTGATACCCTGAGACTTAATTGGAGGGACTATTGGTTTTGCTATATTCATAATCTTTTGCTAATTTTACTTTTATTATTTACATATTGCTTATATGTCTCCAAATTTGAATAATGAGGAGAGCCAATACCTGCTCTTTGAGCATCTGCCTTATTGAAATAGCCCATCCAATAATCATCGAAAATATCTTCACCAAATTGAGCAAATGGTCCTTGTCCTGCAAGAAGCTTGCTGACACTTGCTATTCCGCCAATATTTCTAGTATTTCCACTACCTGGTATATCATTGGCAATCTTCCACTTGGGTTGTACAAAGAAGATAAATTTCTCGATAACAGAATGTATAGCATCCAACTCATCTATTTGATACGTCGTTTTTTCATTTTCTTCAACGACGCTCTGCTTATAAATTATTCCTAAAACTATATGGGAAGCATACTCATTATATGCATGATCCATATTCATAATAGAATCCCTATTACGAAAATATCCCCAATAAGAACCTAAAGTCAAACCATTGATTTTATCATCTTGATAATAACTAGACTTAAAATCCACAGCAAACAAATTACCTTCCTTATCTTTAAAAGTTAAGTCTGGATAATAATTTTGTTTTGACGGAAGTTCCAACTCTAATCCGTTTTTCTCAGCAAAAGCTAACAGTTTAGGGATAAGAAGTATTTCTATAACTTTAGAGACGACTTTAGTGTCATTTGTAATGGTATAAACATTTTTATTGATGTCAATAAATCCCTTGACAACCCAGTCTCCACTGTCTGTCTCCAAAAAACTCTTATATGTGGAAACCTCTTTAGCAAGAAGGTCAAAAAACATCTCTTTTGTCATGATATTTTGTATTTAATTCTAAAATATTCGCCAAAGGTACTACTTTATTCCCAAAATTCCAAGGAAAATCGAAAAATCAAAACTTAAATTCAAAGTCGCACTTCTCGATGTTGCACAGCTTCTCCAGCTGCTCAGCCTTATGAGCCTTCAGTCTTTTTACCCATTCCGCCATCTTGGGAGAAGAACTTTTAATTATTATCGTTTCATTTACATGTACCATAAGCCTATAGTTTTAATATCGGGGCAAAGATATGACTTTAATTTGAATTCGCCAAACATTTTAACGGAAAAGTTGCACTTTTATAGTCAACATTTAAGAAAAAAGAGCCAACGTATCTATATTTTTCGTATCTTTACCGGCAAAATACGGATAGGTTTGTCCGCTAACTTGATAAAGTGAATTGTATGAAGAAATATTTGATATTCCTTATATTCATAGGACTAAGTTCTTGTATTGATGCTCAGACAGTCAAAGAGACTGTCCGTAGCAAGTATGGCGAGAACCTAGGTACTGCAGAAACTACGGTAAGAGGTGGCAAGCGTGTGACTGTGTATAGAGACAAGTATGGGCAAATTACTGGAACATCAGAAAGTAAGACCCACGCTTTTGGCAAGACCACTACGGTATACAAGGATAAGTATGGTCAAAAAACAGGCACCAGCACCAGTACAACAAGTCATGGATTGTTCTCTTCCAGAACGACTTCTACCACTTATCGTGATAAGTATGGCAAGAAAACAGGTTCTTGCATCACCAAACATTCAGGAAATACAGGTACCACCGTCTATAGAGATAAGTATGGGCAGGTTACTCGCAAGGGCACTGCTAAGGGCAGGTTACCAAACAAAAGTGCCAATTATTATGGATGGAGCAGTTCAAAGTCAAGGGGAAAATGACTCTCTCCACGTTGCGCAGCTTCTTGAGGTTGTAAAGCTTTTGCCTGGAGTTTTAAAGCTTTTGCCCTTACAGGGCGTTGGTTTGTATATCATTAATACCCAGGGCGTTGCCCTGGGCTAGGAGCTTCTGCCCTTTCAGGGCGTACTGCTTGTGTATTGCTTCTGTCCCTTACCTTCGCACCGGTGACCGTTGGTTCAGGGCGTGTGGTGCACAGTGAATGAAAACTCAGGGCGTGATATCTGTAACTGAACTTTCGCATATGGGGAAGTTAAGTGAAGTTAGGGAAGTTAGAAGGAAGTTAAGGGACAAATGTCCTACGTTTTACGCTAGAAGACTATTGTCCCTTAACTTCCCAAACGACCGTAGGGAGTGATAACTTCTTTAACTTCAATCAATTCCCTCACTTGCGAAACTTGAATCTGTAATCTATTTCTCTCGTTTCAGCAGCAGAATTTCCTCTGCCGACAGCCCTGTTATTTCCATCACCGTAGCTGCATCCATACCATTTGCCAGCATCTTTCTGGCAATCTCAATGCTTCGCTGGTTCATGCCTTTCTCCATGCCTTCAGCCATGCCTTTCTCCATGCCTTCAGCCAAGCCTTTTTCCATGCCTTCAGCAAGTCCTTCTTCTTTACCTTCTCTCTTGGCGGTATCAATCGAATTCTTGATATCACGATATGCCATCTTGCTGGCTTCATACTCCCGCTGCTCCTGTGGAGTGAATTTTGCAATCTCGGCTTCTTCAAAGAGACGGTCGAAGACCTTATCGCATAACGCCTTAGGACGCTGGGTGAGCTTGTAGAGATTCTTCAGGGCATAGAGCCACTTGTCGTAAAGCGTTTCCAGCTCGTCCAAAGATTTGTTGAACTTGGCGATTTCCACATAGATAAATTCCAGCTTATCGTAGAATATCTTGTGCGTGGCAGTATCGCATAGCTTTACGTGATGTCGGATTTTTTCCTTATCGAAGGCATCCTCGTTCATGTTGAAGTTAAGCAGGGCAATCGTGTAGATATGGTTGAGCTTGAAGTCCCATTCATTACCCTTGGGAGCCTGCTCACGGATAGGAAAAGTGGAATAGAACAAGGCACGGTCCTTGAAGTATGTCTGGTATGCATTCTGCATTTCCACGATAAACTTCTCGCCGTTTTCTCCTTCACAATATACGTCAAAGATGGCCCTGCGGTCGGTATATACATCTCCCACGTGTTCCGGGTTCAGATACATCACGTCCTTAACAACCTGTCTTCCGTTGAACAAGCTGTTGAGGAAACAGATCAGCAAATCCTTATTGGGAGCTGATCCGAAAATTCGCTTGAAACCGAAATCGGTCAGCAAACTGATATATCTTTCTTCTACCTGCTTCATAATCCCTATGATATTATTGTTTCGTTTATGCGAGCAAATTTACGACTTTATTTTGAAACACGCAAGGAATTCATAGAAAAGTTTTAGAAAAAGTGATCTGATAGCATTGGGGATATCATAATCTTAT
>NZ_JBNPLT010000038.1:0-27465 GCF_050313615.1 Prevotella sp. SGI.167
CTGTCAAGTGGCTTGATTACAGAATCCAAGGCTGCCGTCTTACTCAATAAGACGACAGAGGAAGTATTACATAATTTCGTTCTTGCCTAATGGAAATAGTAATCAGCGATACCAATATATTCATAGACTTATGGAATATTGGACTTTTGGAACGATTCTGTGAGCTTCCTTTGTCAATCCACACCACCGACTTTATTATCGGTGAGCTAAAGACACAAGGTGTTAAAGATGCGATTGCTCAATTACACCAAGAAGGAAAAATCACAATCAAAACTTTCAAAAGCAATGAGTATGCAGAGATTATGTCACTTCAAGATAAGAATCTCTCTTTCCAAGACTGCACAGTTTTATATTACGCATTGAACGGTGATTATAAACTCTTGACTGGCGATCGTAACCTTCGAGTAATAGCAGAACGGCATGGGCTTCAAGTTTCAGGAATAATATATGTGATGGACGAACTTCTTCACCATGATATACTATCGAAAGAAGAATATATAACCAAGCTTAAAGCCTTGCTGGAGTCCAACCATCGCCTTCCGACCAAGGAGATTATGAAACGAATCGAAGATTCTTTTTGAGAATGTTATGATAACAGACATAGAAAGTGCAACCTTTGAAATTTAAGCATTATGATACAGAACAAATTATTCCGTGATTGCCTCGCTGCGATACCTGCCGAGCAAAAGGCAGAGTTCGATTTGTCTTTCGGTATTGCCGAGCGCATTAGTGAGATTCTGAAAGCCAAGGGTCTCACCCAAAAGGATTTTGCCCGATTGCTCAACAAGCGAGACTCAGAAATCTCCAAATGGCTAACAGGAAGACATAACTTCACAACTCAAACCATTGCTCGTATAGAAACAGCCTTGGGAAGTAAACTCATCAGCATAGCTCATTGATTGAGCTATGCTAACAAATTACATCTGCATCCAATATCTCTTTATCTGCTCTGAATAACCATTCAAAATATACTGATATAACTTATTAGAATTTTTATTTTCCAATTCAACGTCTTCTAAGGAATTACGTTTTATAATTTGCATAAAATAATCTCTTTGATTTCCCCATGAGCACAAAGCTCCTATTATTTGCTCATCAAAAGGCAGTACATTCTCCAAAAAATCAACCCAATCATCATTTGAGACTTGGTTTAACTGTTCTTCTGCAATAGGAACGGCTGCAACAGAACGTCCATATCCATTTCCCATATATACCAACAACAATGCTTTGATACATCGTGCCATAGCAGGCTTTGGGAATATCGTTCCCAATGAAGCAAGTTCTTTTATCACACGAGGTTCTTTATAGAAATTATCATATTCATAATGAACATCTATAAGTTTTTGAGCTATCTCAATAAAGGTATTTGATCTGATATTTTCTGGCACAAAATCAAAACCACCAACTAAAGATAGGGCCGATTTTATCATAACAGCAGACTTCATGTCTCCATCAGAAACCACATCTTTATATAATGCTCCAATTCTCCATTTATCATCACTAGATATTTTATCCCATATCAAAGGAAGTATAACTTTAAAATTATTCAAGGTATGCTCTTGTACTGCTCCATCTTTTGTTTTAATCGAAGAAGCAAGTATTGTGGTTACAGTCCTAACTATAAAGAGGGAAGAATTTACCAATTGTATAAGTTGCGGATCTTTTGCAGGGATATTTTCATCAAATAATCGATTTCTAAAGTTTGAAAAGTCAACAGCAATCTCCATATTAGGTTGACTAAGTATATTTGCGACACAACTTTTTATAATTGTTGTCACTTTCAATGCATCGAGTACAGCCTCCTCTTTAGCAGCCTGTGAAGAAAAATAGAATTGTATAGTTTCAAAAGCTTGGCGTAAATCCAAAGCACCAGCATGACTAATCATACCTAATTGCTCAGCTATAACAATAACATTGTAATCCGTTAAAACTGATTCCATACTTACCTTTATTCCAACTTCTGGACGCTGAATGAGTTCTCCAACAAACTCTTCCCCTAATTCCAAGATATGTTCCCTAAGGTTTGTTATAGCCTTTTTCCAAACATATTCTGCAGCCATATCATAAGCATGACTATTAAAGGCAGCTATAATATTATTTTGTTGCTGTTCAGTCAAATTGGTAGGATTCGAATATGGTACAATTGACTTAACATCCATAACATTTGCTGGAATAACATCTTTACTATCTATCTTCCACAATAATTTATCTTTCTTCATTTCCTTGCTTATTAAATTGAATTAAACCTTCTTGCGTTTTCATTAAGACAGCAAAAATTGCATCTTCTGAAACCAACTTTTTAAATGCTTTAGTCCTTGCACCTCCAACAATTTGATTTTCGGTCATAGTTTTGTTATCTACAATTAAATGATAACCAATTAATTTGCCATCATTTGTAAACAAACAGATGCCATCATGATTAAGCATTGCCTGTACCAAACAAGACACTTTCTTCAAAAGTTCATGAGCAGTAATATCTTTGTCAGCATTTCTAAAATGAATATAATACTCATATAAATCAATAGGTTCTTTAACAAGAAGCACCCCATCGGAAAAGATATCAGGAACTTTAATTTCACCTTCATGCACATCTAAAACTGCGACTAAATTTCCATGTCCTATTTGCAAAGCATAACCTATCATTTTTTCCAAGAAATAACAAAAATGTGAGTCATTACGTATTTCGCCAATCGTCTCACACAAATCATGAATATAGCATCCTTCACTATCTTCCACCCCATTAAGGGATAAAGAAACAGCATAAGGTTCTTTACCACTAGCAGGCACAAACTCAACCGTTTTAGCCCCAATATTATGAAGAAGAATAAAACGATGTTCATTGTCTTCTGACAATTTCAATTGCTCCAAAAGGGATAAACTCGTTATCTTTTGTTCACCATTAACTACGCCCCATCTTATTCCATCATCATTAACCTCCATAAATATACACCAGCCTTCATTACAAAGAGGTGCACACATTTTTATAGCTTTTGCCAACGACCTTGGTAATAATTCACCCCGATAAAATTCGTAGCTTATAAAAAATGGTATTTCCGAAATATTATTGGTTAATAATACTTCGGGATAAAGATGTTCTCCTTCTTCATAATAATCGGACAAAGAATTCACTATGGAAACTAATTCATTTACCAGAATTGGGTTCTTATCCGGATTTTTCTGTGAAAACCCATTGTTCAACAGAAATGTTCCAATTTCAGAAGAAACTGTTTTTCTCAATGATGTAGCCATATTATTATTCAAACTTAGGAAGTTCTTGAATTATTTTACCTTGTAACAATTTGCCATTAACATGTTTATTGCGTTTTATTCCATCTGCCCCCCAAGTTCCCCATTGCTTAAAGAAAAAAGGAATATTCATAGTTTCAGCTTGTTGCTTAACATTTAAAACCCAATCCTCCTTCATGGGCCTTGCCTGCATGCCACTTTCACCACCAACTATAATCCAATTAATGCCATCCAAATCCATTTTTCCCAAGTCCTCAACCAAAGGTTCACAGGATAAGAATTTAACGGAAGCATTGAGCTTTCGGATTAAGTCTATCCTAGGTATCGACGACTTGCATTCTACGGTTACTCCAAGCCAGGCATTGTGCGGAATAGGATGATTAGAGAAATATACAGCCATTCTATCTGCTCGTTTTGTTAGAAGTTGATAACGATGCTGAGGGGTCTTCTCTATCGTTTTCATAACTCTATCAATAAAATCGTCAGGTACTTTCTCATGAAACAGATCACCCATAGAGCAAACGAATATCATTTGTGGTTTATGCCATTTTAATGGTTCATTCAAACTTTCCTCATGAGTTGTTACATGAAACCCATTGCTATACTTAATTTGTCCCATAGCCTTAAGTCGTCGGGCCATCACTTCTGCATAACAATGCTTACATCCCTCAGACACCTTACTACACCCAGTAACAGGATTCCAACTTTTATTAGTCCATTCTATTTTTGAATTTGCCATCACTAAAAATCAAGAATACAGTCTTTAGAAATAAGAACAGTCACCTCGTGCTTTTTATTATCAGTAAATACTGCATGAATTTTACCATCAAAAACTAACTTTCTAAGAGCCTTTGTATAATGGCTCAAACAATATTTTGTATTGACCTGATCCTTTTTAAATAAAGATAAGGCATCAATATGATTCCCCTTATATTTTTTATATAGTTCTTCTGCAAGTTTGTCTATGTTTTCAGTTGTATCATCAAACAATAGCGAACTACTCATACCTACAGATCTAGGGTTGAAAGTATAGGTGTGTATGCCATCAAAAACTGTTCCAACATTTGCAAAATCATTATAAATGGTTTTGACAAGTTCATACCCTTTTGCACCTTTCGTAAGATGAATAATAAAATGACTAGTTGTAGCCATATCTTCCTCTTGAAATTGAAAAGCCGTATAATAAACTTTCTTTTTTAGGATTAAGTTAAATTCTCGCCCTAACATATCTACAATGTAAGCTAGTCGAGAAAGCACAGTATTCTGGCTAGCTTTTCCTAAACGCACTTCATTATAAGAAAGTGGAAAAATATCTTTGATGTATTGCACAAACAATTGGTTATCCATGGCAGGATTAATTCTCTTAGTATTCAGAAACAAGAAAATTTCGTTGCCCCAATTATTCAAAAATTCTGCCAACACCTTTGTTTTAATACCTTTATATCCAAAGGGATCAAAAAATAATAATGCAGGACTCGTATTTTTACCATTTTGCATAGTATTTTTCTGTAAATACTCCTCTACACTATCACATTCCCCAATTATTCGATCTGCAAAGAAAGGTTCATGTCCAAAAGTTCCTCTCGGATATTTTTCCAAAAAGTTTTTTTCAAGAATTTCTTTGTAATTTTTATCATTAAACTGCATTCTGACAATAGCTCTCAACCTATCATCGCGATAACATTCTGCAGCAATCATAAGAGGAGTTGACACATGTCCATCATCATAGATTCCTGGACCAGAGAACAAATCAATATACCTAATCTCCTTTTGAGGATTCTTAAGCAATATTTTGCAATATTGTGGGAAATATGAAGACACTATTTTTGCCTTCACGTAAGAAGAAGGACTTTGAGAACTAAAGAAATCACTATTCTTTTCCATTTCAAAATGTTTTATCTATACATATTAACCTTAGTAAATCACCGATGCTACCTTTATCAAATACTTCACACACTTACTCAATTTCTGAAAAGGCGTAATTGGAGAATTCATAACTTGAAATGCAAACGAAGAATATTGATATTTTATAAAAGTGTTGCCACAAACTAAATCAAGCATTTTCAATGAGTATTCAAGCCATGTTCTAACCATTGCCTCATTAAGATATTGGTTCCCCATAAGAGAAGTTCCCTCCTGGATAACTCTATAAATTCCATTATTCATGTTTACCTCCTTTCTTTTGAGCATGAATCAAATTATTATGGTATTCAGTTGTCAAGAAGTCTTCTTCTTTATTTTGTTTTCTTTTCTTGATACTGATACCAAATCCTTCGAAACTATCAAACATAGGAAATATAATCAATACTAGCCAAAATAGGAAAATAAGATTATTGCCATTAAAATCTTCAGTAAACGACAAGTCTATGCAAATCTTGAAATTTACTAAAACATAAATCGTTGTTGCAAGGAAGACCAGCATATACCAGTAATCCACCAAGCGATTACGAATGCTCACGCCAAGAGACTTCAAACATTTCCATAGATTACCAATGCCAAAACGACACAAATGACCTATCAATCCACCTACCAGCAAAGCTGCCATGCAAATACCCAAATTTCAATATACATAGTTATTACTTATTTAATGAAACAGTTTTAAGCAGATCATCTTTCTAACTTTGTTTTAGAAAGACTTTTTTCCACTTCATTGATTAAAGAATCAACAATACATTTTGTTATCTCATCAATTTGCTTCTGTTCTTGAACTTCAGCAAGATTCAAAATATTAACCATACCTTTAACTCCTAAAATAATTATCAAAAAACATCTGATTTAACTCTGGTTTGAAATAGTGCTTACGTTTTTTCCATACAAAACCATCCCCTTTAGATATAATGGCAACATCAATAGGACCACCGACTCCCTCTTCCGACATAGTAATACGCCGATTCAAGTGAGTTATAGAAATTAAACTTTCAACAAGTTCTGCCATATCTTCTTTGTCTAATATGCCTAAAGAACTCATCAAAGGCGCTATTGACGTTTCTCTAATGATATTATCCAATGTTGCACCCAATGTAGCAACCAGTTTACCTTCATCAATTGCCGAATTTATAATATCTTTAGAGAATTGAGTATCAACATTATTTATCATCAGATTTTTCAATTGAGAAGTAAAATTTCCAAAAATATCATATAAAGCTTTTTTCAGGTTGTCATTGATTCCATTTATGAAAGTATTGATTATATCAGTTTGCCCAAATCTACAAATTGACGCAGAATTATCTTCTGTAATACCAGCAGAAATATAACTGTTGTAACGAAAATATTCATAAAATCCCCAATATAAACACACAGAACGAAGAGAAGGAAATATTTCTTTATCCCCATACCCTACAACTACAATCTGTGTTTCATTAGCGAAATTACTATTCCCATGAGCTACAAATTTAGCAAAAGCCTTAATAAAGAGTCTTTTCAGAGGAGCATTATCTCCAAATACATCTTCATGTTTAGCTATTATTTTTGCGCAATGTCCCTTGATGGATTGAACGAAGTCTTTTTCTAGAAAATTCTGAAATGAAGTACAATTCTCACAAGAATTCACAACAATACTATTTAGCTGCAGAATAAATTCGTTTAGAAATAAACTTTTCTTTTCATTTGCAGTATTTGCTGCTATCTTTAAGATCAGCGTATAGAAATTTTCTATCTCGTTCTCCATATTTGCATTTTGCATTTCTGCAGAACAAAAATAATGGTTATTCTTAATAAACCCTAGAAAATCAGATAAATATTCAGAAATCGTTGCAAAACATCTATCTTTCAATTGCTTTCTATACAATTTTACAATAACCTCTATAGGAGTACTCATAAAATTAGCATTACCACAAAACATGATTCCAACAGGGTGATACTTAGATAGAGCAAAAACTTTGTTTGCACTATTTATAACCTTATGCCCATAGGGAGTTGTTACAGTTATTGCACTATCTGCCGCTATTACAACAGCGTGCTTATTCATTACTGATACTAATGCTGTCATACGTATATTATTTTAAAGTTTCATATTCTAAGAATCGGCTACTAAATTCTTTCACAAAAAAGTAGCTTCATTAAAAAGGAGATAAGGAGCCATTCGCCCGATATATCGTTATTTCTTATTCTTTACCCTCCAGAAGAAGTGCCAAGTTCTAAACAAAGGCTCACTCATAGCCTCAGCAGGAAAATACTTCACGAGTCTTATATCCCGATACACCCTTTGGAGATTATGTCCAAGCTGTGACCTTCCAAACCGATTCCGGGCATCATGCTTTCCGAAATTCCCGGCTTCCAGCACCTCATTCAGTACAAACCTACCATACTTCTCATTCGGAGGAACAATAAGGCGAGAGGCAGGCATGCCGAACACCTCCTGCATGATATACATGATACCCCCGGCAAACTTCCACAATCCCAACTCCTTCAATTCCTTCTGCACCCTATCAATAGCTGCAGAAGAATTGGCAGCAAAAGAAGAGCGAGCAGCAGTAGCAGAAGTGTCAGTAGAAGTAGAAGCAGTTGCAGAAGTCATATCCCCAATAGCATCCCGGCGGTCCCATCCCGCACAATTTGGCGAGACCTTTGATGGTCCGCCAACCTTAGAGCGTAGCGGTTCCGAGCGACGAGGAGGAGCGGTTACATCCCCTGTCCCCTGAGGTTTCTGTCCCCCGGAAACGGGGGAACCGAAGGGGGTGTAAAGACCATTGGAAAGGGGCTTGGGGAAAGCGGTGGAGCCTCCCTTAAGGGTAAGGGAGGACGGGTGGGTTTTCGAAAAATTTTGATAGACTTTATAAAAGTCGCAAAGAACATAGTAGTAATCAAGAAGCTGCCTTAACCCAATCCCCTCATTCATCAGATGCGAGAAGATATGAGTCAACTGGAAGATGAGATTGAATTCCACTGTCGGAATCGCAATCTCCCCTTGCTCCCCCAACATCACTCGATGCGAGAACTGCTCCTCCTTCACCCTCTCATAATATTTCTGAAGCTTTCTGTTATGCCAGAAGCACAGCAGGAAGCTAGGCCGATAATGCACTTCAACCTCCACACCCTTATACGATGGGAACTCGATGTGGTGATAGCACGCCTTTTCATGAGGCGAGATAGAGCGTACAAAGGAGATAACCCGTTTATCTCCACCTTCCACCCAGATATCAATATCGCCAGGAGTCCGGGAATAAGGATTCGGATACATTAATGCATTTCCCTGCCCTTTCAAGATACAGGTTCTGAATCCCTTTTTCCGGAACCACTCAGAAACCTGGATGGCAGCATCGTTCAGGCGCACATTCGCTTTCTCCAACATCTGGCTTTCCGCCATCCATTGGAGTAGCAACTCCTTCTTCATCCCTACATGTTCAGCAGGCAACTTCTTGATACCATCAAAGAGAACACCCACCAGACATTGCTTCTGGGCGATAGCATATAGCTCCTTCCAATCCACCTCCTTCAAAGAACCAGGAATTTCCTTGGCAGAACCAATGCAGAATCGCAAGAAATCAAAGAATATCTGATGTTGCTTTGATACTATCATCATTTCTTCAACCTTTGATACACTCCTCCTACTTCATCAGCAATCTGGTCCCAATCATACTTGCTCATGTCGTAATCCACATGCTGCAATGGAGTCTCGATAATCTTTCCGAGTTTTTCAGAAAGTTCATCCACGTTTCCACAATGGAAGTAATCATCCTTTGGCAAGCCAACCTCCAGATTCGCAGGAATATCGCTCACTATTACCTTTACCCCATAGCTCATCGCCTCCAACAGAGCAATCGGCAAACCTTCGTGCGAAGATGGAAGACAATAGCAGCGGCAATTCGTCAACAACGAATGAAGCTTTCTGCCTTTGATAAAGCCAGTAAGCACCACACCATTCTCCCTTGCCATCTGCTTCAATCCCAACGAATACTCATCCTCGAAATCCGTATCGCCTGCTAACACTAACTTTATATCCGTGGAATCCGTGAGATCCGTGTGCGTCTTTTTCCATTTCACGAACGCTTCCACCAGATGATGCAGGTTCTTCTCAGGCACAAATCTGCACATACCCAGGATATACTTGCCTTTCTCTATCCCCAATTCCTTGAAATATTCAGGATAGTCGCAGATTTCAGGCTCAGAAACACCATTATATATAAGGTGTACATTCTTCGTCCTTCCATATTTACGGGCAATGAGGTTCTTGATGACATTCGAGATGACGATGACATCATCGGCAAACATGCAGCCCATACGCTCACCCATCTTCAGGATTGTCTTGGCAGCAAATCCCCACTTGTCCCTGTCATAGTCAGGACCATGATGCGTAAACACCACCTTCATACCTAGCAATTTGGCGTATGGCACCAGCAAGGCAGGACCGATGGCATGGATATGCAATACATCAGCGCCCAACTTCTTCGCCTCATTGATGGCACGGAAAGTATGGATGATGGCCTCGAAACTCTTTTTCTTAGGAGAAGGAATCGTCACCAGTTTCACACCTTTCCATTCATGCAAGTCATCCTTCACATAGTTCGAGCGACGAATCAGCGTTACATCATAACCACGCTCCACCATTCTAGGGAACAATTCCTCACAATGCGTCTCCACGCCACCCATGATATTCGGGATACCACGAGTACCTGTTACAACTATTTTCATAAAAACTAGAGATTTTCAAAATAAAAGTATTACCTTTATAGGTATGAATAAGATTTTCAAACCATATCAAAGATTCAAATATTTAAAATTTAGCCCAACAATTCTTGTCAAAATCGTATTGCTTGATTACTCGACATGGACTTCCAACAGCAACAGAATAAGCAGGTATATCATGTGTAACAACCGAGTTAGCTCCTACTACAGCATTCTTACCGATATGTACATTACCTACTATCACCACATTAGTACCAATCCACGCGCCATCTTCTATCCAGACATTAGGCTCCCCATTATCCTTAGGAACAAAGCGGTTTCCTTGGTTCATGATAGGTATTTCTGGATTTGAAAACTCATGATTAAAATCTGCTATAAATATATGAGGACCTGTCAAAACCGAACGACCAATTCTAACAAATCCTAAACTAGCAATTCTAGAGTACATACTAATTTCTGAGTCCTCACCTATTTCTATAATACCTTTTCCTAATGTCACCAACATAGCTTGAGGCATTATCTTAACCCCTTTAGATAGCTTGATTTTTGCCCCCCCCACAAGTTTTGAACCAAGTCCTACATACACACCTTTTGAGTATCTAACGCCAGCGATTCGGCAATACAACAGCCCAAGTAAGTTTTTAATAAAACTTTTCATAACCAAAAGATTAAACTATTGAACCAACTTTTTCTCCCAAACTTTTGAGCGAAAAATCATGCTTAAAAGAATATATTTCATTTTTAGATAGCATATCATAAAAATCGCTATCATTATATATTTTTTTGATCGCTTCTATCCAAAGCTTCTTTTCATTAGCTAAAATCAGTCCTGTCTTCCCATCTTCTATATAGTCATAAATTGTACAATTATTAGTAACAATAATTGGCTTTCCTAATTGCATTGCCTGCAAAAGCATAAGCTGACCTGACGATATATTCAAATCCTGTAGAGGAATAACTACCATTTTGCAATTATAAAGATACTTGTACATCTCTTCACCATATACATTATGAAGAATTTCAATATTAGCACCATGCGCAATATCCCCTCCCCAAGCTATCTTCAATTTATATTCTGTTTGGTCAAGAACGGAAACAAGGAAATCATAATCACGATTACTTGCTCCTGCCGTGAAAATATATTCTTCCTCCAACAAATGTTTATCATATACCAATCCCGTTTCTATTGGGGCTATACATAAAGGAAAACTATGGATTTTACCCTTCAAGAAAGGAAAACATTTTAGATAAAACTCTTTTTCACTTTGAGAGAAAACGATGATGTTTTTTAAATTTGAGGATTTCAAAGAATAACCAATGAATGCTTTATATAGTTTTCCTATCAATCCTAATCGCTCTTTATAGATAAAAGTCATAATACTGACCTCCATCTTTTTATGCCCAAACAATCTATCATAAAATAAGAACATGACCCCATAAAATTGTTGCCATGCGATGATTTTACTGACTTTTTTAAATAAGCGAATTCTCAAAGGAAAAAAAATATAATTCCATAAGCGGCGATAGAAAGGAATACGCAAACGTCCCTCTCTATAAGCGACGGTCCATTTTTGGCCAGAACTAGCCTCAAGTCCTTTCAATAAAGGCCACTCCTTGTCTATTGGCATATCTACTAAAAAAAAGTTTCTATTATCTGCCATTATATTAAATCCAAATATCGTTTAAGAAAAATGTCAACTCCAAAATTATCAGCTAAAATCTCTTTAGACTTTTTCCCCATATTTTCCCTTAAATCATTTGCCTCTAGCAATTTCTTTAATCTTAAAGAAAGAGTATGCACATCACCCGTTTTACATAAGAATCCGTTTACTTTTTCCTTCACCAAGCAATAATTATCTCCTACATCTGTGCATACTACAGGAAGATTAGCATTCATACCCTCCATGATAGAATTACTAGTTCCCTCAAACAAAGAGGTAGACAGATATATATCAGCATCATATTCCAACTGAGGAATATTATTCGGATTAATCAAGATTTCTGTAAAACTTCCTACCTTATATGCATTCACCCACTGCCTTACCTGACTTTCCAATTCACCATATCCAACAATTATAAATTTAAACATTATTGTAGGACACATGTCTTTTAATCCAGCAATGCAAGCGATTGCAGTCTCATAGTCTTTCTGCTTGACAAATCTTCCTACCGTTATAATTTTTATAACCGAAGATTGTTTTTTAGGAGAATAAGGCAAAATATTATCAAAGCAATTAGGGATAACTAATATTTTATCTTCCTTAAAACCTTTTGATATAAAATGCTTTTTACCTGAATAGCAATTACAAACAGCCGCAGTAGCAACATAGTTGCAGACAATTTTGTCAACCAGCTGCTTAAGATAAGGAAGACGAGCATTTCGTAAACCGGTATAAATCTTTCTGGTCTTAGCTATTTTTCCAATTGTAACAGCTAAAAGATTTGCCATGGTTAAATATGAAAAAATCACATCTATGTGATTTGCTTTTAAGTATTGCACCATGGCAAAGAAACGAAGCACGTAATTGCCATCAAATATTTTTATCTTGACACGTGGATCTTCCTTTAACAAATTCAAATATTTATCATGAATTTTCTTTCCATTGAAAATAACATAATGCACCTTACAATCATTAGCCAATATCTTTGCCAATAAAACCGATTGTTTTTCAGCTCCACCGCTTGTTAGGTTCTTAACAAATACAACAACCTCTTTCATTACTACTAAAATTTATGACTTATTCAATATTCGTTTATACTCTGCCAGATATGTTTGGGCTGTATGAGAAATATCAAAATTAGAAATTGCATAATCTCTAGCTTCTTTCAAGCGTTTTCGATTACATCCATCACTCTTTATCTGTAGGATACTATCAGCAAGGCTCCTTGGATTATCTGTTTCAAAGTACTTGCCATATTTCCCTTGCCCTATCACTTCCATAGTTCCTGGAACGTTGCTCACAAGAACAGGAACACCAGCAACCATCGCTTCTGCGACTGTCAAGCCGAATCCTTCAGAAATAGATGGTTGTATCAAAAGGTCATAGTTACATAAGTTATCATAAATAAACTTTCTTGTATGTCCCCCTAAAAAACGGACATGCTCTTCAAGATGATATTTACGAACTAATCCTACTAGATATTTATATGACGACCCATCTCCTATAAAGTCAACAGATATTATTTTTTCCTTCATCTCATTAACTATTATATTCATAGCTTCAATCAGTATATGCTGACCTTTATGAGGATGATACAATCGTCCTATTTGCACAATCTGCATAGTTCCACTTGCTGAATTATCTGCCTTAACTTTAATATCTTCAACTCTTATGCCATTTTCTACAACAACAGACTCAAATCCTTGTCCTCTAGTATATTCCTGCACAGCTTTAGATATAGCATACAATGCCTTATATATTTTATACTCAGAAGGCTCTGAATGAGCGTTATGAATGGTAAAGACTTTAGGGGATGGGTAAAGTGAGACTTTACCCAATCCCCCACCATGAACATGGATGATATCTGGCTTTATCTTAAAAAGCCAGTAATTCAGCTTTATCAAAGGAAGAGGATTCTTTGTACCAGCTTTTCGTCCACAACAAAGAACATTGCATTTCTTATCCAGGTTTCCTATTAATTCAGAATCAACCGAATCATTCATAACAATCAAAGAAACCAAAGCATGCTTAACTTGCTCATTTATTATATCCACCAACATGGTTTCAACCCCACCAGTTGACAAGCTCCAAATCAAATGAACTACTCTCATCTATTTCTTTGAAATTTTTCGTTTGATTATTTGCAACAATTCAGAGAAGAAAGGAATTTTATCCTTTGAATTGTATAACAAGCAACAATCTACTTGATGAAATTGCTTTAGCCACTTACATAAAGAAATATCATGATAATACTTTTTACAATCACGTAAATCAGCAAGTTCTTCCATTACATCAAACTTTTCTTTATATGTAAATCCATCAAAACTAATATTTCCTTCTAAGGTAGAAATCGCCCATCTGAAAGGTAAATTAAAACCGCCATAAGTAAATGCATAACTCCAACCTGAATTTCTGAAATTTACTTCTAGGAAATAATTATTTCCTTTCTTATCAACTAAAAACTCGATACAAAATATACCCGTAAAATGTGTTTTTTTTATCAATTTTTTTATTTTCTCCGTCAATTCTTCATCTTTAAAAGGAAAGAAATACATATAATTACCATAACTATCAATTGGAAAGCGATAATAATGACAGGCGTAAGGCATAAAGATTTCTTGACCACCATTGATACTTATTCCATCGATACAGAGCTCATTATCTTTCTTAATAAATTCTTGAACTAGAATCTTGTTCGACTTCATTGTACGATAAGCCGCTTTCAACTCTTCTTCATTCTCACAAATGTGTGCTTCATCTTTCCATGCTCCGCCATTTGCTGAAGTTACAGCTTTTGTGAAAACAGGATAATTCAACTTAGATGGCATGTCACCAACATTGAGTAATTCTTCATTCGGAATTAACAATTCACATTCTACTGCTGCTTGAGTAATATCATACTTTTGCAAAAACTTCTTAATTTTCCCTTGACCATTCGTAAAGTAAAACTTATCCTTTAACTCTTCATAATGCTGATCTAACAACAATGTTATGTTATCACTTCCATTATAAATAAAAGGTTTAAGAGTTTCGTTGCCATAGTGAGTTATCAAGTAGTCATACCCCTCTTCGATAGTATCGAATCTATGCAATTCTCCAATATACTTGCTTTTATTTACCAAATGAGGGTGCTCAGAACAAAGCAAAACGATGGGTTTAATACCCTCTTCACCTAAACTTCTTACAATACCCAATGGGTTGTAATGATCTTCTACAAGACAAATATGCTTGTGCTTAAAAACTTCATGATTTTTGCTTATCATATTTTTAACTATTTGATTTTTTCAATGTATATAAGAAATAACACATACCTGCAAAAATAATCGTGATGACGATAACGCCTAAGATTACTGATGCCATTTGTACTAACGCCAATCCTCCACAGGCAAATAACACCATGGCACAGAAACATTGGGTCATACTCCATGACACTTTTCCTATTGTCCAAGCCTCTTCATCTGGTGTAAGCAATGTTGCCACGACAAAAGAACTGGAATCTGACGAAGTAATAAAGAACAAGCATATTGTTATCAATACTACTGCTGACATAAAGAGATAAGCGACATGACTCGTTGTTATGTTTTCTATAAAAATAAACAATGAAGTTGTAATGTCATTTTGCATGGCAGGAAATATAAGGTCCTTGATTTCTGTTCCTATGGTTCCATATACACCAAACCACAACATGGTTACCAATGATGGTAATATCAAAACACCAAGAATAAATTCTCTTATACTTCTACCTTTAGATATCTTTGCAACAAAAACGGATACAAAAGCTGCCCAAGCAGCATACCACATTTGATAAAAAACCGCCCAAGAAGCAGCCCAATCATCAGATTTTGGATTAAAATAATCGTTATAAAAAATATAATTTCCAAAGAAGGTTACAAGCCCCTTTCCTATATAAGATCCATAATTTGTTACAGAATGAGTAATATAGGCAAATAAGATAACCAGTAAAACTAAAATTCCAACAAGGATGGTAGAAGAATTGGATAGCCATTTTACACCTCTTTTCAAACCTGAGTTTACGGACCATGTTGCAATCAGGCAAATTCCCATCATCAGAATATAAGGATTGGCATTCACATGAAACACATATTTAAATCCACCACATAACTGTGCCACGCCCAATCCTAAAGATGTACAAAGACCTGCAATAATACCTAGCGCCATTACTATGTCGATAGCTCGACGCAAGACATAACTAAAGCGGATAGGAAAGATCGAACTGATTTTTAGTTCTCGCCCTTTGTTAAAATGAAAATATGCTATAATAAGTCCCAACATTGCATATAATCCCCAGGCATTAAAAGTCCAATCATATAATGTTAAGGAATAAGCGATAGATTCTGGAGATCCAGATACCCATCCTACATAAGGATTACTATGTAAATGAAACAAAGACTCCTGACAATAGAACATGATTCCGATACCCATTCCTGCCATGAACAAACAGGAGAACCAGGAGAAATTGCTATACTCGGGCTTTGCATCCTTGCCGCCTAGTTTTATTTTTCCATACTTCGATACTGCAAGAATCACCAGAATCAGAAGGAACAGACAGCATAAGGAACCAACATAACCTCTAACGGCTATACATGTTTGCTTAAAAAATAAGCCGAAAGCTTCTGAATCTAATCCAATAAATGCAATAACGGCTAAGAGTAGCACTATCAATGCAAAAGCAATGATAGAACAAATGTTCTTTTTTAATTTACTAATCATTTTACGAAACTATATAGTTACATCAAAACCTGCGACTATTCTTGGGTGAGAATCAAAAAGATTATCAGTCCACAGATACAAATTATATTTCTTTACACTATAGTATGCACCAACAGCCATATCCATATCTTCATCCATCTTCCAAGAATGAATTTCCCCTAACATAGGAGTAATGCTACTCTGTTTGCCTACTTTAAAGCAATGACCTAAATATATCCATTGCTTTATTGTATTGGGCGCTCCATCATTAACTCCCCACCACGTATTCGCACACCAGAAGGTATTTCCATCTTTGGTAATATTACCATTTAAATACAACGCAGAGGTAAGATACGAAAACTTAAAATTATCTGAAAGATTGAATGATGGGGTAACTTGAACACCAACATTAAAGTTTTTTGATAAACTGACTCCATATCTCATCAAAGCTCCCCAATAGCTGTTACCATTGCTGGTATACAAGTCTAGACCTGTAGCCAGGGAATTACTTAATCCATACTGAAAAGTAGTATAGGTTTCCTGAGAATTAATACCAGGTCGAGCTTTCATTGATGTATATGCATACATCTTGCCTAAACCGACAGTCTTAGCGAAATATGGAATTTGGGCACTTGCACAAGAAGTCGCCACTAAAAATAAAATTAAACTAATGAATCTTGATCTCATAATATTCTTTTAATGTACAACCTTTATATCCTAATTCACTCACGTACTTAAAGAATGATTCCATCTCCAAATACATCTTTTCTATAGAATCCTCTGTTCTGAAATATGGGCTTCCTCCTGGCATCATTTCTGCAGAATGAATCATAAATTCCAAATAATCAGTTTGAGTTTCTTTACTTACTACATCAACAACTTTCTTCATCGCAGAATAAGATTCCAAAGCTGGACGCAACCATACTGGCTCGCCCTTAACTAAAGTTTTCATACGATGTTTTAAACTTCCACTTAGAGCATGATGCATAAAACGCAAAGTTGGGGGGACCTCCAACACCTTACCAATATTGTGCACTTGGTTAGGAACATTCGTATAGTCACTACCACCTTGTGTACTACCCATAGATTTACTCCAATCAACAGAAGGGGTATGAGAACAATCTACCAAGATACCATATTCTTCAAGTATACGAAAATATCTATCATCCATTGCCCATCTACCAGCACGATGCGAGACTGGCTTAATACCAAATCTATCAGTTATCATTTTGTAAATAAAATCAAACTTTTTCCTCATCACATCATCAGAATACTCAATCAAATAAGGATTGCCATCATATTTTGCAGGTAATTCTACCAATGGGGGATTATTCCATGCATGGAGATGAACTCCTATTTCACAATTTCCTTTATCCAGCCATTTTTTTGCTTCTGTCACAAAGGTATCCGAAGAAGCCATTTCATAATTGGTCAAATAAACAGGTTTAAAACCATATTTCTCACATAAAGATTGAAAGCGAGGCAAATATTTAGCGTTCTCTGTACCTATAGGAGTTCCTTTTTTATATTCCCATAAATTATCTCCCTCTGTATCAACTGTTATAATAAAATGTTTCATGACTTAATTGTTTTGCGTATCTTACGAACCAAAGTTCTCTTAGCTTTAATAATTTTGAAATATAAAGTATTCTCTATACCGCAAATGCGAGCTTCTTCAGTAAGCTGAAGCATACGATGGCTTTCAGAAAATCCAAATCGGCCCTCGCAAATAGTTACAGAAATCGGTACATAGTTAAACTTTGCACCATTCTTATAACAAGTAACCATCATATTATAGTCTGCACAACATCTGAAAGACAAATCAAACGGGTATTTCTTTGCCCAGCTTGAACGTACAAAAACAGACTGATGGCTAAATCCCATGCCATGAAGCCTTTTAGTAGATAAATAAAAAGGTCCCCAAGGCTTCATGTACTTCAGTCCAGAAGCATATACTACTTGTCCATCTCCATATAATATGTCTGTATCATCCCATTGTTTAGAAAAGATGCGTTTTAGAACATCTTTACCGTCAAAGACATCACCAACATTTTGGAAGATAATCCAATCTCCTGTTGCTGCACAGATTCCCTTATTCATTGCATCGTATATGCCTTTATCTGGTTCTGATACAAAATAGGCAAACTGCTCTTTATACTTGTTTAATAATTCGCAGGTACCATCCTTGCTAGCACCATCTATAACAATCACTTCATAATCAGGATAATCCAAAGATAAAGCATCCTTGATTGTCTTTTCTACTTCATTTACACAATTATATGTAACTGTAATTATTGAAATTTTATTCATAAAATTTATATTAATTCATCTAAGAAATATTGTAATGGCAATGTATTTAGATTGCCAGCATCCCAAATGTAAAGCATATGCCACCAAGTATCTCTTGAAAGAATATTTGAAAATACCGGCCATATTGAAGCAAAAACAGAAACTCGACAAAAATTTATCTGCCATGGCTTAAATTCATTTTTATGATTAAACACATAAACATAAGAAGCTCCACTTACGATAATAGAAAAGAATAAGATGCTCGAACAAATTCTATTTAAAATCTCAACCTGCATAAAAATAGGAGATAAAAGAACACCTACATAAAAAATATTTGCTTCTAAAAAACCAATTATTTTTTTCTTCACTAAAAGCGGTGCTAAAAAAATAGGCACAGTATACTGAAGAATATTTCGAATAACACGTGTATATATAATCGTATCGTGTTTTCCTATTTTACCAAAATCGCCATTAATAATATCATTAAACGAGTCCGCATAGCTTGCTGCTCTATCATCAATTAAACCAAATAATTGAACATATGGAGCTAAAAAACTTAAAATACCAGTTTCACCTGCTAGAGAACTTATTACAAACAAAACTTCAACAAGCAAAGCAGGAAGTATTAATTTAGGAACTTTCAATAAACATATTAAAATAAGAATAACAGGTGCCATTCCTACATGACATCCAAAAGACAATATGACTAGTATTATTGATATTTTATTTTTTTTAAGCTTATAATACGAAAAAGCTAATACTAGAAATGAAAAAGCCAAATAATACCTTATTAACAATTCAACATCATGTGCTAAAAATAAAAAAATCAAACTAGCATATAATGTATATGGTCTATAATTATTAATCAATAAATGCATTAAGGCATATATAATAAAAATACTACATAACCATATAAACACCCAATAAGGTATGCCCACTTGATTTAATGACCAACATATTACATTGAATACTGGTTCATAAGTAGACTTAGTTATATCTTGTCCGATTTCATTATAACGTTCATAATATAAATTGTAATCAATTGCTCGGCCAAATCTTAATCCCATACTTATAGAATAAGCAAAAATGATTGGATAAGCATTTTTCCAAGCCTTTCTATATGAAATACAATGTGAAATCTTTTTAGAGAAGAAATAAAAGATATATATACTTAAAAAATTAATAATTAAGAAAGTTATCTTTATACTTAAATATCTTGTTGAATAATCCATTTAGAAAAATCGAGTTAATAAATTTGACATTGAGATATTATAAGAAATTCCCTTGCTAAAATCATGTGAAAATAATAATTTATCATATGACAATAATACTTCTTTAAAAATTAAAGCTAAGCCCAAAGCATCATCCTGCTCTACTTTACTTCCATATTTCCAGTTATCAGTCATATCACATGCTCCACCTACATCAGTAGAAATTATGTAATTAGAATTCCATCGAGCATGAGCCAGAACATTGCCAAACCCCTCGTATCTCGAAGTCAAGACAAAAATTTTAGCTTTTCTAAAATACTCAAACAAAACCTGGGTATCAAAAATAGAACCAGTAAAAATCACCTTATCTTTCAGATGAGGATACTTTTTAAAATATGCCCCTACATATTCTTTGAAGGTTTTATTTTCATTACCTAAAGAAAAGTCATCAGTCATGGGGCCAATCAGGTACACTTTCCAATCTTTTAAATCTACATTTATTAAAGCTTTCAAAAGCATTTCTGTATTTTTTTGGTAAGTGCCTAACCGCCCACAGGTAATAATTATGTTTTCTTTTTCCTTTGCTCCTATTGGAATACCATCCTCATCCCAGCTACAAGGAAAATAAGCCAAAGACTTCCATCCTTTTTTTAGAAATAATGGCTCAAACATTCTATAATATTGCATGGTTTCCATACTATAAATATCAACCTTATGGAAAACCATATCAATAAACTTTCGTTTTAATAAGCCTAATATACCTGAAGAAAAGACAAATTCATGAGAAACTAATTGTTCTGCATTATTCAGATTTAAATCAGCAGCAATCCAAACCTTTGACTTCTTATTCAAACATTTTAAAACAACTGCCAAAATCATAGAAATATAAGTGAGATGAAATGTAAATAAACATTTTATATCACGATGATTCCGCACGATAATCATGAAAAGCTTCAAGAAAAGCTTGAAAGAACTATTCTTTGTATGCAAATCATGAAGAGTTAAGTTACGAAATTCTTTTGGAAGCGCAACTGTTCCAGAATTAGATCCATAATAAAAATCTCCTTTACACTCCAAAAACTTAGTCAGATAATAAGGCGTTAAGATTACATCCTTCTGAAAATCCATCTGGTTTATGGAATCAACATAACAAACTACTTTATCCATCTGCCAACGCATGAGTTAAAAAATCCAATGACTGTTTTCTATAATTTGCCAGACGTGCATTAACATCAGCCCAATCAATAGGCTCAGCACATACTTTCTTTGCTTCATCAAGATTATCAACTAATCTATTCTCTAAACCAAACATTTTCAATAAAGACAAAAAACGAGCCTGCCCTCTTTCCTTGCTTCCAAAAGCAATGAAAGGCTTATTAAAATTAATAGCAAATGCTGTACCATGAAAAGAATCTGTCAAGACAAAATCTGCACTAGCAAAAGAATCTAACCAGGATTCTACACTCTTAAACTGATACACTTCTGATAAGAAATAATCAGTATAAACAGGTAGATTAAAATCAACAACTTCTGCACTCAACAATTCTGCAATGCTTTGCGAAACTTGACTTTTAAATTCATTATTGCTCAGATTAAAAAGAAGCAATTGCTTTTTGTGAGAACTTACACTATTAACACCAGCTATTTCCTCATAATCCTTCTTTGTTAATAATAAAGTAGGATCTAGAACCTGCATGGCAGGCACACCGAGATTCTTCTCACATAACTCAACTGCGCTATCTTCACGAACAGAAATACTCTTAAAACTATGCGCCAAAGATTGAAGCTCTTCTGTCTCATTGGTATCAAACTGCCAAGTATCAACACCAAAAGAAGCAGCATAAGCTATACGCTTTGTATTATGAGTTTTCAAGAAGCTCAAAAAATACAACTTTGTATCAGGTGTATATCCTTTTCGCCACACTTGATCACTTCCTACTACCACGGCATCAAATTTGACTTTTTCCAAAGCAGAGAATTCATAGAAGTTGAGCCTGTTAGGTATATTCTTATCGACAAAAGAAAGCATAGAACTTAAACTTTCTCTTAATATCTGATAGCAGGTAGGATGACTTTTTATACCTATAATCGAAAATAGATTACGTTTTATATTTATCAACCATTCCTTCTTACTAACATGATTTACAACATCACGATTGAGCAAACAAGGAGAATATCCCAACTTTTGAATTACCCTATATAATGCATAGGATTGGAGAATGCCCCCATAATTTCTATGAAAAGGCAATGATAAAATTCCTATCTTTTTATTCATTATACACCTAATATATTTGAAACTATTGGTTTATTAATCTTATGACTCAGCATTTGTATGAAATAGGCAATAACAAATGCAAAAAGCAAAGCAACTAATACAACTACAGAATCATTTAAATTACAAGTTGAACAGATTTTCTTCTTAAATATCATAATCAATGGAGCATGTACACACATTAACACCAATGACATGCGACCAATATAAGCCAATAATTTAATTAAAATTGTTTTTTCAAATTTCACGAATAAGTATACCAGCAACAATGTCTCCATAAACCCAATAAATAGATAACTAAGTATTGAAAAAGGTTCGTGTACACCATATTGTCTTACACTAATATTATTTGTTTTTTCCAAGAAAACGACAACTGCATATATTACAAAACAACCAAGCCAAGTCTTACCATTCGGTATCCAGAATTGCCCACCCCGAATCTTCTTACCTAGATAAATAAACAAAGCTCCCACAAAGGCTGTATCCAAACTCCAAGGCAACAAGAACGGAAGATAAAGAGTTAAAACTGAAAATCCCAAACATGTAAGAACCACCCATTGCCACTTCAATGATTTTATTATGTACATAACCATTAAAGAAGTAAACAAAGCTGTTAAAAACCAAGTTGGCGAATTACATGTCTGCGTAAGCATGGGTACATCTCTAACATCATTTATACCGAAAAACAAAGAATAACGGGAATAAATCATTCCCAATACTTGATGAATGAAATCTCCCTTTATTTGGAAAATATTCATTAGGATAATGCTCAACGATACATAAAAGAAGTATGGCAACAAAAGGCGTTTAGAACGCTTCCCTATTTCACTAGAAAATGTTTGCTTTGATTTATATGTAAATCCAGAAGCTACAAAAAAGATTGAAACATACCCTGCTGTCAAAAAGATTGATACACGAGGCAACAAGCCCGCATGACACGACATTATCAACAATATACCAATTCCCTTTAGAGCGTCTAACCAAACTAAACGTTTAGAGGCTAAATTATTAATTTGAGATTTCATGCGCGATTCAATATTTTTTTTATAACAGTTTTAATTCTTCGAAGATTCCTTCTGATAACAGATACTTTTAAACAAGTAGTTACCGAGTCTGAGACCGAATAGCCACAGCTTATCATCCTAAAGAACTTGGCTCTTTTAGGATGTGGAAGCGTATGCTCATTAAAACCACCATTATATAAATGAGCATTTTCACTCGAAACTTCCCGGACTGTCAAATCCAATCCAGCAAAAACCTTCCTTCCTTTTTCAGAATATAGGATAACCAATCCTAAGCCCTTATCATCATCAAAATCTTTATCAACTACCTTAGCTGCCCAATAATCAGCAATCGTCATATCAGAATGACTAGCACCATTTTTTAATGTACAATGATAACATGATGGACGCAAATAAATATCATTCAAGAATCCATCCATATACTCATTATCATAATGAAATACGGACGACAAAACGGAATTTTGGTCCGCCTTAGAGGCGGACTTTTGACGGACGACAAAACGGTATTTTTTCCATCCATCCGTCTTATCTCTAAATTTAATGTCCCCTATGGGGGACTTTGCATTTAGAGATTGAAACAAAACGGTATTTTTTCCATCGGTCGCCTTCGGCGACATTTTTGCAGTTCTATTATAACCACCAAATGATTCAGCTAGATATTGACGCCAAATACCTGGACTAGGAACTCCATGACAAAGAAAATCTACTGCCAAAAGATTCGGATATTCCTTAAATCGCAAAAATGACATCAAACCTGCAATCTGGCATGGACTTCCTGTAAACAACACCTTCCTCCCTTCTTTAAGAAAAGTTTCCGCCTGCTTATAGGATTCTTCAATACGTCCTTGTACATATTTGCTACCCATCATAGGGTAAACCTCTAACAGGTTAGTTGCCGAAACATGATGAACTTCCCAATTTTCATCATATACCGCACCAAAAACAACACCACCACTAGAAATAATCTCCTTGGCTAATAGTATGAAAACACCCCCAGAAGAGCTAGCCAAGCGTTCACTTTCATTGTTATTTTTAACTGCAAAATATCCTAGAGTATTTAATCTTTGGCGAATATTAAGTTTTGGACAAACTTTTTCGCAAAGCCCGCAATCAACACACAAATTACTATTGATCCGAGGATAAGAAAAGCCTTCCTGATCCTCGACCATAGCAATACAGTGTTTGGGACATCGCTGTACACAGGCATTGCAACCACAACAATCTTCCTTTTTATCAATTTTAATCATGATTTTTACTTCCTTAGAATGATTTCTTTAAACTTCGTTTGAAAAAACAGGCGCTCAGAGTTAGTCAATCCAATAAAGAATGTACAAACAGAGACAGAAAGAACACAACTCAAACTTATCAAAACAAATCTTATAAAACCGGTTTCACTACATATATTATAAACCATCAATGGAAACAAAAGAGAAACAACTGTAACTATTGATATTCTACTATATATATATAATATGTAATCCTTTATACGAATTCCAATCAATGGTCTTAACAATATCATTCTTGCCAACTGAGTTACACATTCTATCACAAAATGCACAACAAAGACTACATAGGCAGGATATCCTAGTAACAAGCACACATAAGAAATCGGTAGAATCATTAGTAGTAAAGTACCACAAATGGCTTGATATTTCCTAACTTTTCCAGTAGCTTGATTAGCTATAATCAAAGGATTGGCGACAGCATTCAACAAAGAAGTACATATCATAATTCTCAAGAAAATGACAGTATTATCAGGAACTGTTTTTAACCACAGAGTTAACAAATAGTTAGTTTCAAACAAAACCGGTAAAGACAGCAGAAAAAGAAGATAGAATGAAAATCTTGCACTCCTATACATCAATGTTCGCATATCATCCATCTTCTGCTGGGCATACATCTTGGTTATTTGAGGGTTTAGTGCCATTTGAAAATTGCTGACGAACTGTAAAATTGCATTTTGAACTTGAACAGCTATGGCTCTTGCTGCATTTACAATTGGTCCGAAGAATACATTCAGGAGCATGTTTAATCCTTGATTAAAACATACAGCTGATAAATTACCAAAAAGACTCCATCCAGCAAATCCGGTCATTTCCTTAAACAGAGGCTTGTTCCATCTACAAAAAACCTTTGTTTCCTGAAAGTGCCTTAGACAATATAATCTATAGCAAACCTGTATCAATGCCTGAACAGCAACAAGTAAAACGGCATACAATATCAATTTATCAAAAGAGAAACATAGCAATAAGTATACTATTAAAAGCTTTAATACTACTTCTAAAATAGAGATGTATGCAAAAGCTGACATCTTCTCATGAGCAATAATTGCTGCATTATAGGGTACACTCAAGATCAAAATAACCGTAGAGACTATAGAACACTGGAGAACCCAAAACGCTGCATCCATTCTTAACTCAGGAATCTGCATTTTATTATAGAGAAACCATAGACCAATAGTTTCACCTAAAATTACGACTAAGAATGAGATAATGGAATGAATCAATAATGTAGTTCCAAATACTGACTCTAGTTGTTTAGCATTCTCCTGTCCTAAAGCAAATGTAATAAAACGCTGTGTAGCTGATGCCATTGAACTATTAATAAATCCAAACATGACCACAATACCTCCAACAACATTATATATACCATAATCCTCTACTCCTAACGTATTCAGTACAACACGACTCGTATAGAGTGAAATTCCCATTAAGAACAACATACGGAAATAAAGGAGTATCGTATTTTTTGCTATTCTTTTATTGTTTTCTTGTGAAAGAGACATAATAACTTTTTCTTGAAGACTAAGTTTTCAATGTACATATAGTACATTTTTATTCATACATATCCACATTGATATCAAATGGACTATCAAAATCCTTCAACAACTCATGCTTCGTATCTTTCTCTGAGAGTATCGCATGCTCCGTCGGAATCTTCCAATCTATGCCTAGGCTATCATCAAGGATAGATATTCCACCATCTGCCTCTGGATGATAGAAGTTATCACACTTGTATTGGAAGACTGCGGTTTCACTTAACACGGCAAAACCGTGGGCAAACCCTTTTGGGATAAAGAACTGGCGATGATTGTCCTCTGTCAGTTCCACTGCTACATGTTTGCCATAAGTTGGAGAGCTCTTTCGAATATCCACTGCTACATCGAGCACTGCACCCTTAACACAGCGTACTAACTTTGTCTGTGTGAATGGTGGTCGCTGGAAATGTAAACCTCGCATTACGCCATAAGAACTCATACTCTCATTATCTTGGCAAAAGTATATCTTATGACCCAAGATTGGGGCTACTTTCTCATCAAATTCTCTCTGAGAAAAGCTCTCGAAGAAATAACCACGAGAGTCTTTGAAGAGGCGTGGCTCAATAATGAGTACGCCTTCTATATCAGTCTTTATAACTTCCATTGTGCTTTATATTGTTTTATTTCATGTACCATACGCATCTACTGTTCAAAATACTGGAATAATCTATTATACAGATATTTAATAACCTTTTAAAATATTCTCATCTATTTACCATATAGCTCATTCGGAATTTCAATACCTCGCTTAGCTGCTATGTCAATAAAGTCTTCAATATTAAAAGTAAGTAATGCATGGATTTTCAAATTAGGATCTTGCATCATAACTCTAATAACATTATCCACTAAACTGAAACCTCGATAATTCTCCTCAATGGTCAAATCATACGCTTTAGCCTTATATTCATCATCAGGAATTCTTATAAAATGAGGGTTAGACTGCAATTGCTCTAAAAACCAATCTGCTTTATCTCGATATTTATCCTTAAGTAATTTTGTATTGATTGCTTCATACAATGTTGGAAAAGGAACTAGAAAATTTGTTTCTTGTTGAACGAGCCTATAAAATACATTTTCAGCGACAGTATGTCTCTCCTGCTCTCTAGTTCCTAAAAACGAATACCAAAATCCCGTATCAACGATTACATTCATACTAATCAATCGAATCTAAACCATCACCATCATTTTCATATTCTTGCCAAGGATTCTGCTTTCTTTTTCCTATGATGAAAGCTCCAGTTAATTTAACTTTATCATTATAAAAAAAGTCTGAACAAACATATATACGCGTTCCTTGCTTTATCTTGACAGATTCTTTAAGGTCCTGCTGTATTTCCATCAAAGCTTTTTTAGTATCATCATTAGTTTCATTTTTATTTATGGTCTTAAACTCATAAACAAAACGGCAAAGACTATCACCACACTCTTTAGCTTTTCTTCCAGCTAACCATTGGTACAATGAAGGGTAATCTCCATTTACACCCAAATCGTAAGATAAATAGATAACTTTTTTCATATTTACAATATGTTTATATTTTATATAACTCAATACTGCGTTAAATTAACATTTAATCGTCTGTAAATCAATAACTTATATTAAGAAATGCTTATA
>NZ_JBNPLT010000039.1:0-25818 GCF_050313615.1 Prevotella sp. SGI.167
GACCTGAAGAGGGCCTGAAGAGGACCTGAAACGGACAGAGGCGAGCTGCCCCTACTCCTTTCTCTGCCAGATGCTCATTACCTTGCGACGGATGGCGAGGATGTTCAGGATAGAGACTATCAGGAACAAAAGCATGCCTAAGCAGATGGATGGGAGCATGGTGCCCTCTTCGATGTCAGGGAAGATTGCCTCGATGAACTCCATGTAGTAGCCACGGACGAAGAAGAGGATGACCCAGGCAATGATGAGCACCACCAGGTTGAGCGACATGGTGAGCACCTGATATGGCTTCGCCACATTGGCAGGACTATAGCCTATCAGAAGCAGGTTCTCCAACTTGGATGAGTTCTTCTGTACCAGCAGATAGATGCTGAGCATCAGAATGTAGAAACTCAGGATGGAGATGACCAGTCCGATAATCATTACCATGGATACCATCATACGAAGGAAATAGGTGGTCTTCTCGGCATCAAGCTTGTCGGTCTCTACCTCATAACCGTTATCATCCAGGTATTTGGTGATGTTCTCGTCTCCCGGATTGCCTACCTCTACGATGAGGCGGTTAGGATCGCTCTTCTGGTTTGGAGCAAACTCCTGGTTACTCCAGTCCATAAATGCCTGTGGCACGAGGATGGTGTTGAGACGGGAAGAGAATCCGATGACCTTACCCTTGAACTGCTCCTTCTTGCCGGCTGCCTGAATCTGGATATTGAAATCAATCATTCCCATCAGTCCATCGCTGATTTTCGGGAGCGAATGACTCTGAGCGAATCCGAAGTTATACATATTAATATAGGTACGCGGGAGGATGATTGGCACTTCCTTGGCTCCTGGCGTATACTTCCAGTCCTTGAGCGGCACATCGACGAAGCCGTCGGGCACGCTCTCAAAGAAGAGTTCGCTGTTCAGTACATTCACGCCGTTGACGCCCATCTGGGCATCCACCTTATATTCCGTAGAGGTGAACTTTCCCACCTTCTTCACGAACTTCTGGTCTCTGACATCATCTATCTCAGCACCCGTGAAGGTATTGGAGCGGCCGCTGATGGTATTTCCCATACCTATCTTCTTGCTCATGATGAGATAGTCGGCTTTCATGAAACTGTCTTCCTGTGTGAAGACAGGCAGCACGTCCTTATAAAACTGGAAGCCGAAAAGGACGATGAGCATACCGAAGAGATTGGCAAAGGCGAAACCTGCAAACTGCGGTATACTGATATGCTGACGAAGTAATTTCCAAACCAAATTCATTTTTGAATTGTTGAATGTTAAGTGTCGAATGATAAATTACAACTTAAATGTATGCTCGTAAGGCAAGTCCATGTGCTTACCTATACTGGTAACGATGACACCAGCCCCCTGCTCCTTGGCTTCCGCCATCATGATTTCCGCCATGATACGGGAGTTGTTGTCGTCGAGGTGACTGATAGGTTCATCGGCAAGGATGAAGTCGAAAGGCTGGCATAGAGCTCGCATCATCGCCACACGCTGCTGCTGTCCGAACGACATTCTTCCAATCTTTGCGTCCACCTTGTCGGCGATACCGAGCATATCAAACCATTTCAAGATCTGTTCACGGCTCTTAAATCCGGTAATCTTGTTCTTGATTTCTACATTCTCCAGAGCGGTAAGCTCCGGGAAGAGACGAAGTTCCTGAAAGAGGTGGCTGATATGACGCTTTCTCATTTCCACCCAATCCTTAACCTTATAATTAGCGGTAACATCCTTGTCGAACATCACGCTTCCGCTGTAGTCGTGACGATAGCCGAGCACATAGCTGCAGAAAGTACTCTTTCCGCTGCCACTCTCTGCCTCGATAAGATAAAGATGCCCTTTCTCGAAGGTGACATCCTGCTTCCATATCTCCGAATCCAGGTCATTGCGCTGGGCGAAGACCTGTGGGAGAACGGAATGAAGCTGAATCTTTTCCACGTTATATTATTTAATGTATAATTATTAATGTTTAATTGCAGGAACAACCTTACATTTAAAGCCTTTTTGCCCTTTTAGCTTGAAATTAGGACTGGGGGGACCTAGCGATGGAATCGCTAGGAACGGGGGCGCAAGGGGGCAAGGGGGCAAGAGGGCAAGAGGGAGGGCAAAGTTCTTTTTAGCTTTTTGCCCTTTTAGCCTTTACTTTTTTCCCTTTTTGCCTTTTACTTCAAGGTATAGACCACGGAAGTAAGGTTGCCGAATACTGGAGACAGCAGACCGGTTACAGTAGAGATGGCATCGTCCTTGCCCGAACCGTTGCCGTCGGAACTCTTGGCGAGATTGATGACCATCGCCAGCTTCTGACCCACGATGAGCTTCTGAATCTTGGCATCTATCGGATGATTGCTTGGCTTCACGGCATACTGGGCAGTGAGTTCATCGCTTCCGCTGAAGAACTGCTTGTCATCGGTTACGCCGAAATAGAAAGAAGTCTTGCCGTCGGTATAGAAGTAAGCATTCTTAGCCCAGTTGGCAATTTTGGCACCCGGAGGACATGATTTCTTCCAGTAATCCACATCGCCCAACCACTTGCTATGAGCCAGTTTAGCCGCCATCATGATCTTGAGGTCGGCATCGCCCAAGGTTGGCATCACGATGGCCATATCTCCATCCACACTACGGATGATATTGTCCATATCCACCGCCTGATTAATACCCATGAGGAGGGTCTGCAGACTGCTGTTACTCTGCATCATAGGCAGGAACTGCTCGCCCTTTACGTTCATGAAGATGCCAGCCAGAGCATCTCCCGGCATCGACTTGACGTAGGCTCCCTTGATAGGACGATAGGTTTGAGCCGCCTTCTTCAAGGCAGCGTCAATGGTTTTATTGAAAGAGAAAGTTTCTCCGTGAATCTGCAAGATACCGTCATTGACATTCATCTCGGCAGCAATCACCACCTGGGAAGGGTCGGTATCCTTAGGTGCACCGAGGGTGAACGGAGCGATGAACTTTTCCGGCAAAGCCTGAGCCTGAGCCACCATCGCCATTGGAGACGTGATGGTCTGCAAGCGCTCGAACAAAGGAGAAACGGTGATGCCCTCCTCCTCTTCAGCCTTGAGATATCTTACCATCTGCTGCTGGAGCTGAGCCTGTGCATCAGCCACTACCGGTCCCATGACGAGAAGCGCCTGGTCAGAAAAGCCCACGAGCCATGAGTCCTTCAAGACGGCGAAATGGAAGCCCTTGCGTTCCTTTACTTCGGATGCGATATGCTGCTTGGCAAGCGAAGCGAGCCAGTCTTCCACATCGCTCTCGCTGCTGACCTTGGCACAGAGACCGAGGTTTCCGTCAGCACTCTCGAAGAGATACATTTTTTCTGTAATGTCGATACCGCACTTGTCTACATCCTCTACATGAAGGAGTGATTTGAGCATGCCCGCCTTGTCTTCCGCATGAATATCGGAAGCCATCTGCTGCATATCCACCGAAATAAGTGCAGAACTTTTCTTAGGAATGGCATTGAGATAGTCGCTGCCAGAACATGATGCGAGCATCCCGACAAGGCATGCCAAGCACATCATAACCAAATTCTTATACAATCTTTTCATCTCATTTAGATAAATATTTTAAAGCTTTTGCCTTTACAGGGCGCATTGCTGTTGCCTAATTAAACCCAGGGCGTTGCCCTGGGCTAGGAGCTTCTGCCCTTTACCGTTCCCTTCGGCCGGTGACCGTTGGTTCAGGGCGTATTGGATCAAACTGGCTTCTGTCCTTTACCTTGGATTGATGACCATTGGTTCAAGGGCGTATTGGATCAAACTGGCTATAATCTCCTTGCGATATGCGCCATGTGAACCGCTACAAGGCCGGCGGTTTCGGTACGGAGGCGGCTGGTGCCCAGGGATACGCTCTCGTAGCCGTTCTCCAGGGCAAGGCGAACCTCATCGATGGAGAAATCGCCCTCCGGACCTACCAATACTGTAATATCAGCTGCATCTGCAGTTGGAGATTCAGAAGCAGCAGTGGCTACATCTGCATTTGAAGATTCAGTAGCAGCAGGAGCATGAGCTTCATTCAGAATACCAGAAAGCTCGGTAAAGAAGTCTTTCTTCTCTACCTCTTCGTAGCAATGACAGATAAACTTTCTGCCGGGACGAGGGGTCTGGATAAACTCCTTGAAGCTGACCAGCTCGTTCACCGCCGGTTTCCACGCCTTATGACTCTGCTTGACGGCAGAAATCACAATCTTGTCAATTCTTGGCGTCTTCACCACCTTGCGTTCAGAAAACTGGCAGTTGAGGAACGAGAGTTCATCAAAACCGATTTCCGTGGCTTTCTCAGCCATCCATTCGATACGCTCCATCATCTTGGTTGGCGCAATCGCCAGATGGATATGTCCCTTCCAGGCACGCTGCTGCGGCATCTCTTCCTTGATTTCATAGAGACATCGCTTGCTGGATGCAGCAGTAACCTCAGCACGGAAAAAGGAGCCTTCTCCATCCATGAGGAATATCTCGTCCCCACCCTTCAGTCGCAGAACGCGCAGGGCATGGGTAGCTTCCTCAGCAGGCAGTTCCACCTGATTAGCCGCATCCGGCACATAGAAATATCTAACTTCCTTCATTATTTGTTCGCATTTTTCGCCTTTTCCTCACGGCGCTTGATTTCATCACGGATATAAGAAGCATCTTCATACTTCTCATCTTCTACAGCTCTCTGCAAAGCCAGTTCCAGCAGCCGATCTGGCAGGGTAAGGATAGGAATAGCCACACGCTGCATTCCTCCCTCGTAAGGAGTAGAGAAGTTCTTGATTACCTCTTCAGATGTCAGAATTTCATACCCATTCATCAAGGAAAGCAGGATGGCATCTTCTATCTGGAGCAGGTAAGACTGGTCGGTGTCAACATTCACCAGCTTCGTCTTCAGTCCCACTCCCTTAATGCCCAAGATCTCAATCTCATAACGAGCAGCGTCGTCTTCCTTGAGAATCTTAGCCAGCACGTCAACGGCACCTATTCTCTCTTCATTCTTGTGCTGCTCATAATCCTTGATTTTCATCGCCACCTCCGGAATGGTGAGAATGGTAAGCACGCGGGTTTCTTCCTCATTGGTGAGGGCAATGACCCCGGCATCAACCGACTCAGCTATTGCAAAAGATCCTTTATATACTAACTTTACCATTTATTTTGTCTCCTTCTTAGGTCTGAACAAGATGGCGAAGGCAACTCCGACCAAAAGAGCATAACCTGCGAAGATAAACCAGCAGGTCTGCCAATCGCCCATTAAATACCCATTTTCCCAATGACAGTAATGATTGATTACCTGTCCGGCAAGAATGGTACCGATAGATGCACCCAAACCATTCGTCATCAGCATAAACAATCCCTGTGCCGAAGCTCTGACCTTAGGTTCGCACTTCTGGTCTACGAACAGACCACCCGACACATTGAAGAAATCGAAAGCCACACCGTATACGAGGCATGAGAGAATGAAGAGGATAACGCCAGGGAACGCCGGATTGCCCATTCCGAAGAAGCCGAAACGGAACACCCATGCAAACATGGCGATGAGCATCACGATCTTGATGCCATAACGCTTGAGGAAGTATGGAATCAGGAGGATGCAGAGCGCCTCAGCAATCTGAGAGATGGATACCAGAAGCGTAGCATTATTGGCAGCAAAGGTATCCAGCATGGCAGGATCGCCCTTGAAACTGGTGATGAAAGGTGTAGCATAACCGTTGGTCACCTGCAGGCTCATACCGAGCAGACATGAGAAGATAAAAAACAGCGCCATCTCGCGGCTCTTGAAGAGCTTGAAGGCATCGAAGCCCCATGTCTCCACCCAGCTGCGCGCCTGCTTCTTCACCAGCTGGCACTGTGGCAAGCCGAAGCAGTAGAGGAAGAGTACGATACTCAGGATTCCCGATACGAGGAACTGGAGATGGGTATACTGGAACTTGTTGGCATTCTCTGAGAAGAGGAACAGGAAGGTTCCGTTATCCCAGGTGGCACAGTTGACAATCCACATGGTGACGATGAAACCTACGGTTCCAAAAACACGGATAGGCGGGAAGTCCTTGATGGTATCCCGTCCATGGTTCTTCAGAATGGTGAAAGCTGCGGTATTGGAAAGCGCCAGCGTAGGCATATAGAACGCCACGCTGAAGGTATAGACAGCCATGAAGAGCGCCTCATCAGGAGTGGCACTCGCCTGTCCCATCAGGAAAAGTCCTATCATCGACAGACCTGCCAGCAGATGACAGTATCCCAGAAGGCGTTGTGGCTGGATATACTTATCCGCTACAATACCCATCAATGTAGGCATGAAGATGGAGACTATACCCTGAATGGTATAGAACCAGGAGATTTCTGCACCCATTCCGGCCTTTCCGAGATAGTTGCCCATAGATGTGAGATAGGCTCCCCAAACAGCGAACTCCAAGAAGTTCATTATTGATAATCGTACTTTCAGATTCATATTCTTTTTTCTAATTTCTATTGGTATTAAGATTCTACTTGAACTGCTCAGAATACAACCGTTTTTGGAATTGTTTCCCTCAGTTTATAGTTTGCAAAGATACATATTTTATCGAAAAGAGCGTAATTTTTTGCAGATTATCCGCCGGAAAGCTAGTTTATTTAACAAATAATGTGTAATTTTGCAGTCAAAATCATAGAATCAATAGAAAATGTTATTAAAGTTTTTCCTTACGTGTAACAAGATTGGTGCCTTCACGCTGGGTGGAGGCTACGCCATGATTCCTATCATGGAGAGAGAATTCGTGGATAAGAACCGGTGGATGAAGAAGGAGGAATTCATGGACATTATGGTGGTGGCTCAGGCTACTCCGGGTATCTTTGCCATTGATATGGCGAGTCATATCGGCTATAAGCTGAAGGGGGTATGGGGCGGCATCGTGGGTGCCATCGGTATTGCGCTGCCTTCCATCATCGCCATTCTCATCATCGCCATGTTCTTCCAGCAGTTCAAGGACAATTACTGGGTGGCGAAGTTCTTTGCGGGTGTTCGTCCGGCTGTGGTAGCGCTGATTGCAGCTCCCTGCTTCAAGATGGCTAAGACTGCCAGCATCAACCGCTACAACATCTGGATTCCCTTCGTCTGCTGTGCGCTGATTGCTGTTTTCGGCATCTCGCCTATCTATATCATCATTGCTGCCGGCGTGCTTGGCTGGCTTTATGGAAAGGTAAAAAGGTAAAAAATATAGAGATTATGTTGTTTCTGAAATTATTTCTTATATTTACCAAGATTGGTACATTTAATTTTGGTGGTGGATATGCGATGCTTTCGCTCATCCACAACGAGACGGTGGTGAAGAACCACTGGCTCTCTAATGCTGAGTTTACGGATATTGTGGCTATCAGCCAGTCTACTCCGGGCCCTATCGGTATCAACTGCGCCACCTACGTGGGTTATACCGCCTGTCTGCATGAGGGTTATCCCGTCTGGGCAGCGTGGTTGGGTTCCGTACTGGCTTCGCTTTCCATCATGTGGCTTCCATTCATCATCATGATTCTCATCAGCCGTTATCTGATAACCCATAAGGATTCCAAGATTGTGAAGGATGTCTTTGCGGGGCTTCGTCCTGCCATCATCGGTCTGATAGCTGCAGCAGCGGTTCTGTTGATGAACAAGGAGAACTTCGGTTCACCTCATGACAATCCATTTGCTTTCGGAGTAAGTGTAGCGCTGTTCATCGGTGCTTTCTACTTTACAAAGGTAAAGAAGACCAACCCGATATTGCTGCTTTTCATCTGTGGCATCATCGGATTATTCATCTTCTAAAGCCTTGCGGTCCTTAAGGGCAAAAAGCCTTTCCTATAGGCACAAAAAAAATTGATTGTCTCACGACAACCAATCTTTTATTAACCTTAATAATCTAATACCATGAAAAACACGTTGCAAAATTACTAATTTTATTGCAACAACCGGTATAAGATATGGAAAAACTTTCTATTTTTAACTCTCCTTAAAAGATTTCCCGCTCCAATTAAATTTTCTTTGCAATTTGATTGCGTTTACGAGTTTCTTGTCTTCCGTAGAGAGAAGGGGTAAAGAAAGGCGGACCACCACTGCATTTTCATGCTGCAGCAGCAAGGCGCTCACCATTCTCGGTTCAATCATCGCCTTCAACTCCTCAAAGCGTGATTCGCTCATCGTATCCGGTTTCTGAACCAGACTACCTGCCAGTTCCCCGATGCTCTTGCCATCGAAAAGACGACTTGCATCCAGGGCTTTCCAATCCTGGGTGAAAAGATGCAGTGCGCTCTCCTTCTCCGGTCCGGCGAAGGTCTTGACAACGCAGAGCACAGAGTCGCCCTGCTCCATCGGCAATTTCTTCATCTGAAGAGTAGAAGCCGAACTCAAACGTATCTGCACGAAATCCTGGGCAAGCGTATCCATCACGCTCGCCTCCCCCAGCAGGTTCTTCACCTCTGCCTTCACGCCCATCTCCTGCAGCTCTGCAAATTCCAGTCGCAGGTTGCTGTTGAGAGCAGGCGTCATCGAATCCGGCATCGAAACCAGCAAGTCCTTCATTGACTTGGCTTCCATGCCCAGGCTTGCCATCATCAGGCAAGCGCATAATATATATTTTATCTTCTTCATCACTACAATTCCTTAGACCACTTCTTTCCCCAAGGGGTAAAGAGCCATGCAAGAAAGGCCAATGCTACTATTGAGCACACGGCGAAAGTTAAAGCCAATGTATTCATATATTTATCTTTTAGAAATTAACAAACCAATCACAAATAAAATGACAGTCAAAAACACACCCCAAAAAATCGCCCAATAAGAATCTACCTGATTGGTCTCAACGATACCAAACAGAGCAGCCATTCCACCTAATACCATAACGGTAAAAGTGGACTTACTCATATCAAAGAAATACTTCACAACGCTTTCTCTGACGAACTTAGCTTTTTCTTTTTCTTCTTTTACTGCCATATTTCTCAAACTATAAAATTAGAGATTCTCCAAGAATTTCTTACCCCATTTTGTATGAAGCCAAAGTGCCATAGCACCAGCAACGACCGTAATAGTCGCATAAATCATTACCAATCCTTCCATATTTCTCTATTTTCCGACAAAATTACGGAAAATAAATGTAATCTGCAAATGATTTAATACTTTTCTTCTGATTTTTAACCTAAAAGAAACGAAAAAGGAGGAAAAAGTTCTATCAAAAGAAACGAAAAGGAGGAAAGTGCTTCCTTTTGAAACACTTCCCTCCAAATTATCTAATCTACTGAACTTTCGCATATCAGGAAGTTAAAGGAGTTAAGGAAGTTAAGGAGTTAAGGAAGTTAAGGAGTTAAGACGTATGTCTTGCTGCTTAAAAACTACGACAAAAAGACTATTGTCTTAACTCCTCAGCGACCGTAGGGAGCGCTAACTCCTTTAACTTCATTAACTTCTGAACTTGCGAAACTTGAATTAACAACTTATGCTTTTTTGTCAACAATTTCTTTTCCATATACCTTATTATATACACATACCTTATTATATATGATGCCTTTCTTGACCTGCTCACAATCGTAGAGACCACTAAGAAACACAACAACTCACCATACGCAGCTATCCGGGCTTTGTTCTAAGCACGGACAACTGCTATATGGTTATCGCTGAACAGTTACAGGGCAGCAAACTTGGGTTAATTCTTGTTAATTTTAAGATTTATGCAAAAATTTCTTTTCAATTGTTATTATCTAATTAAAAAATTATACGTACCTTTGCATTTGGACTATTAGCCTTTAGTTCCATCTGTCACAGTTAGACGTGTTCTTTCATGGCATTGGGCGAGGCAGCCTACGCCGTGCTGAGTATGGCGGAGTCACATAATGACAAAGCAGTACAAAGCGGGCATTGGGTGGGAAAAGTAGTGCAAACCGAATGCAAAATCGCCAAGCTGGCTTGAGCGTGTTGCTGAGGTGCCGCCTACTTTATGTAAAATAGTCCAGACATAATGAAGGCGTTTACTTGACGCTGTGTTTGAGACGGTCTGTAATCTAGCAAGTCACAGAAATGTTTGGTCTTGAACGTAGCAACGGTAGATGCCCCGGGTGTGATTATATCACTCCTGCGGAGACCTTGTAAGCACGGATTGTACCTTTTCGGGCGCAATAAGATTGTTTATATAGGTCTCCCAAAAGTAGCGCAAACCGAATGCGGAACCGCCAAATTGGCTTGAGCGTTTTGCTGAGGTGTCGTCTACTTTATGCAATGGAGCGATTACTCATATCGGCGTGGGCTCTGACGTTGTCTGTTCAACCAAAATAGGCAATTGCTAGAGCCTCAGACCGTGGGACAGACAACAGGACGACTCACGCTTTTTTTATGTCTTTAACGGAGTTCTGTCTAGAGCAAAGTAAGGTCACCGATATGAAAATCGCTGATAACGCATCAATAGATGATAACACCCATGGAGGCGGTGAAATCCCTCCCTGCACCGGGCTTACCCCCGATGCCCTCCCCGAAGTTCTGGAGCCAGTTTTGGCGGAGAACTCACATACAGGGGTGTCCACCAGAAATGCCCTGTCGGGAACCGATGACAAACCGAGTGGAGGATACAAAGCCTGCTTTGACTATCCCGAGGTCGAAGGAGGAAGAGCCAACGGCTCAACTCCCCTTAAAACCCTTAGGAGGAGACCGAAAGAAGTTCCCCATTGGTATGCCCTCCGTGTCACCTACGGACGCGAAAAGAAGGCATACGATTATTTGGTCGGAAAGCATGTAGAGGCATACTATCCGACAATCAAGACCGTCAAGGAAGTTAACGGCAAGCGAAAGAACGTTGAAGAATCTCGTCTTCCAAATATATTCTTTGCACGTGGAACGGAAGAAGAGATAAAGTCATTTGTTTACGACAATATAAACCTCCCTTACTTACGTTTTTACTATAAGCACACTCACATAGGTGCGCGCATTATGAAAACTCCTCTGATTGTTCCAGACAATCAGATAAAGAGTCTTCAAATTATTTGTGAGAAAGAGGGATCTGACACCTTAGTTTTGCAAGAAGAAGTAACGAAGTTCAAACAAGGCGAGAAGGTAAAAATCATCGAGGGTAATTTTGCCGGAGTAACCGGTATAGTAGCACGTTATCGTGGACAACAAAGAGTGGGTTTGGTTATAGATGGTTTATTGACAGCTGTAACAGCATACATTCCGTCAGCTTTTCTGCAAGCCATCGACTGACCATCTTTACCAGGAGATTTCGCTTTGACCATGATACTATTAAGTTTAAGTGAAATAAATCCAAATATCACCTGTTGAGGATCTTTGGTAAAAAAATAGTGTATGAGCGTTTCATGGATTGTTGATTGTCTGTCAATCTTCGCCTTATGTATTTTGATTATCGGAGTGGCCATACCACGTGTCCAGTTGTTGGCCTACCGCAAGAATCTGTTAGACAAACCCGCCAAAAGAAAGGTGCACAAAGCCCCCACGCCTCGTCTGGGCGGCACCACCTTCCTGCCGGCACTGATGTTGTCGTTCACCATTGTGGTGGCGGTGAATATAGTGACAAGACAAGGCGAGCTGCTTGCCGAAGTCGCATCAGAGTCCCTGCCATTGGCCAGTGTCTTCTGCGCCCTGATACTATCATATATCCTTGGTGTCGTTGACGATATCAGAGGAGTGGGCTACCATGTCAAGTTCATCGCCCAGTCCATAAGTGTACTGATTATCATTTTCAGTGGTGTGGAACTGTCAGGCCTCCGCACCCAGTTGCTGCTTACATCATGGCCTCAGTGGACGGTTGTCCCCATCACCGCGCTTGCCATGGTATTCATCATCAATGCCATCAACCTCATCGACGGCATCGATGGTCTGGCTTCCGGTCTGTGCATCCTTTCCTTTGTCTGCTACGGCATCGCCTTTGTATTTTGCAGTCAAAACATCTACGCCCTGTTGTCGTTTGCCTTTGTCGGAGTGCTCATCCCGTTCTTCTATTACAATGTGTTCGGCACACAAAGGAAAAGGAAGATTTTCATGGGAGACACGGGCAGCCTCACCTTAGGAATAATGCTCTGCTTCCTCAACATCAAACTCACCCAGATGCCGCAAGACTCCCTGCCCCACATCAACAAGTACCTTCTGGCCGCCTTGCCGCTGATGATACCGTGTTTCGATGTGATGAGGGTGTTTGCTTACCGCCTGCTCCATGGCAACAACCCATTCCTGCCCGACAACAACCATATCCACCACCTCCTGATAAGGACAGGACTCAGTGAACGCACAACCATGATTACCCTCATCCTGTCATCGGCCCTGCTCACCTTGACCAATGTGATGCTGTGCAACGATTTGGGGGTCATGTTGCTGCTGGCAGCCGACATCACCCTCTGGATAGTGGTCAACATCATCATCTACCTGTTGGTGAAACGCAAAGAAAAAAGAACGAACAATTCATTGATTGAACAACAATAGATGAAAAAAAGAGAAATTATATTGAATTGGCGTCACGCCATGCTATGGATAGCGGCAGCATTGCTGTATTCATGCTCCACTCCTAAAGACATTGCCTACTTCCAAAATGCCAAGCAGCTCCAGGGCATGGCACTCCAGGCAGAACATAAGTTCCGTCTGCGCCCCGAAGACAAAATCAGCATTGTGGTGAACAGCAGCAACCCCATGCTCGAACAGCAGTTCACCCTCACTTCGCGGGGCAGCAGCAACAACATCCTCGGTGCCGAAACGTCGCCCGCCACAGTCAGCAGCGGGTCGGGAGGCTCAATCATCGCCTACACCGTGGACGAACAGGGCACCATCGACTTTCCCGTGTTGGGCAAGATACGCGTAGAGGGCAAGACACGCGAGGAGGTGGCAGCCTATATCAAGGAACGCCTCATCGCCCGCGAATTGGTGAGTGAACCCATCGTCACCGTAGAGTATGTCAACATGAGCGTCAATGTGCTTGGCGAAGTGTCCAGTCCCGGCAATGTGCCCATCACCAAAGACCACTTCACCGTCATCGACGCCCTGGCCAAGTCGGGCGACCTGACCATCAACGGCAACCGCCGTGCCGTCATGGTGAGCCGCAACAACAATGGGGTGAACGAGGTGCATCAGATTGATCTTACCGACATGCAGCAGACAATGCTATCAGACGGCTACTATCTGCAGCAGAACGACCTGGTGTATGTCACCCCCAACGACAAGCGCAAGCGCGACTCCACCAATACAGGCAACATATTCCACACGCCCTATATCTGGATGTCCATCATCTCTATGCTAGCCTCATTAATAGCAATATTCAAATAACAAGATAACAATGAACAGCAATACATCTTTTAACAAACAGATAGAAGAGTTTCTGTCGTTGCAGGATTTTTGGATATTATGCCGCAGTCATTCCAGCTGGTTTGGCCTCTCCCTCGCCATGTTTCTGCTGGTGGCCATCTATTACCTGTCCATCACGCCCGATGTTTACACCTGTGAGGCTTCAGTGCTGGTAAAAGAGGAGACCACCCAAGGCACCGTGGCCCAGAGCTCAAACGGCAACAACTTCAACAACATGGCGCTGATACAGCAGCCGACCAATATGCCCAACGTGCTCCGCAAATACACATCGCTTGCCCTGCTCACCGATGTGGCCTACCGCTTAGATACCATCAGGACAAAGAGCGAGGCCAAAAGGGTGGCAAAGACCCTACAAGGTGGACTAACCACGACACTCGATGATGAGAAGTCAACCATCATCAACCTGAAATACACCGACACTTCACCCGAGCGTGCAGAGCGGGTGCTCAACACCATCATAGAGGTCTATAACGAACGGTGGATCAACGAGAAAAAACAGATGGCAAGAAACACGGCAAGTTTCATCGATGAGCGTCTCTTGGTGATAGAGAAATCGCTCAACCAGGTGGATGACAGCATCTCCACCTTCAAGACACGCCACCATATCACCAACCTCGAACAGGCCAGCGGCCTCTACCTGCAGCAGCAGAACCAGTCGGAGTCGGAGATACTTCAGCTCACCAACCAGCTGTACATGGCGCAATACATCCTTGATGTGCTGAAAGACAACAAGTCGCGCTACAAGCTGCTGCCGGCACACACAGGTTTGACCAGCAGCGAGGCAGGCCAGCAGATAGCCCAATACAACACCTTGCTGCTGAAACTGAAGAACAATCTTGAAGGCACATCCACCCAGAACCCCATCATCATGCGCCAGGAGGAAGAATTGGGAGAGATACGCCAGAACATCATCGCCACCATCTCCAACTACATCAAGACCATTAAGATACAGATAGGCTCGATGCAGGGCTACAATGCCGATGTAAAGGAGAAGGTGACATCCAACCCCGACCAGGCCAAGAAACTGCTGTCGGTGGAGCGCGACCAGAAGGTGATGGAGAGCCTCTACCTCTACCTGCTACAGAAGAAAGAGGAGAACGAAATCAGCATGACCTATACCCCAGCACCCACGCAGGTGGTTGATATGCCCCACGGCAGCTCTTTTCCCACCTACCCCAACAAGAAGAGCGTACTACTTGCTGCCATACTCATAGGCTTGCTCTTGCCTGCAGTCATCATCTTTGTCAGGGAAAGCCTCAACACCACGGTGCGCGGCAAACTCGACATCGAGAGCCGCACCCAGATACCTGTTGTCGGCGAGTTGCCCTTGTTTGACAACGGCAAGAAGCGTATGGAGTTGAACGGCTTCCATTTCAAGAAAAATAAAAGGAGCAGGCGTATGCTTCCACCCCTGTTGGTGCAGCAAGACAGCCAGAACGCCATCAACGAAGCATTCCGCATATTGCGCTCCAACATAGAGTTCATGTCCGACACGCCAAAGCACAAGAATGTGTATCTTGTCACCTCAATGTTTCCCGGTTCGGGCAAGTCGTTCATCACCATGAACCTGGCTTTGGCATTGGCCATCAAAGGGCGCAGGGTATTAATCATCGACGGCGACATGCGCCGTGCAACCGCCACACACACCTTCGGCAACAGAGAGGTTGGTCTGGCAAACTATCTCGGAGAGAAGGTAGAGCATGTAGAGGAGGTCATCTACCAGCACGACGAACACCCCTCGCTGTATATCCTTCCTGTGGGTACCACCCCTCCCAACCCCACCGAACTGCTGTCAAGCCCGCGTATGCCCCTGCTGCTTGAACAGGTGCGCCCACAGTTCGATTTCATCCTCATCGACTGTCCGATGACAGAATCATTGGCCGATGCCAGCATCATCGAGCACCATGTCGACCGCACACTGTATGTGGTTAGGGCAGGCCTGTTCCAATGTCGATCGGTGTATCAGCTCGATGCCCAAGTGCAGAACGGTAAATTCAAGAATCTCTCCATTGTGCTCAACGCCATCAAGCCGGTGAGCCAATACGGTTACAAATACGGCTATTATTACAACTACAAATATTGACAAGGCGTGTAATCAACAACTAAAGTTTTTATGAGATGAAACAACATTATTTCTTCATATTCAGTTGCATCTGCATGATGCTGGCCACATCCAGCCTCAACACGCATGCTGATGATGTCCTGTCGGGAACCTCCCATACAGGCATTGACAATCTCAACTTCCAGTTGTATGGAGGAATCAACAAGTCGGCCAACGAAAATCTGCCCATGTCTGAATTTTCATCCTATCCATGGTCCGGCGGCGTGTTCCTCGGCATGGGCCAAGAGTTCAATGCCCTTTGGGGATGGCGCACCACCTTGAGATACAACTATAACAAGAGCCGCAACGTGCAGCAATGTGAAAACCCCGACACCTGGGACTGGCAGAGCCTTGGCCTGTTTGCCGATGCCACCTTCGACATTACCGATGCGCTAGTAAGCCCCAAACGCCGTGGAGCCAGACTGAATGTCAAGGCATTTGCTGGTGTGGGAGCATCCTACGCCTTCGGCTATCCCAAAGACATTCCACTCTCCTATTCGGCTTCCTATTCAACAGAGAGCAAGGTGGTGCCTGCAGCAAGGGCAGGCTTCGACATCACCTATCGGATCAACGACAAATGGAAACTGGGCATGGAACTGAGCCACACCATTTTTGCCGACCGCTTTAATGGTGTGAAGACAGGCTCACCTTTGGACATGCGTTCCAACATTAAGATAGGTGTCACCTATGTCCTGGGCAAAAAGGTCCAAAAGCCAGAGAGAACAGACACCAACATCATTTACGACACTCGTCTGCACACTGTACCCACCCTGCCTTTCAGAATTCCAAACAGCGAAGGACTCAAGCAGCGCATTGTAGAGGGAAGGGCATTCCTCGATTACCCCATCAACGAAACCTTCATCGATTCCAAATACCGCCGCAACCCCGAGGAGCTGAAACGGCTGCGCAAGACAATAGAGCATGCGCTCTTCGACAAGTCTATCCGTGTGCAACGTGTCACTTTCCACGGCTATGCCTCTCCAGAGAGTCCTTACAGCAACAACACCCGCTTAGCCAAGGGGCGCACCCAGTCGCTCAAACAGTATGTCTGCAAGCGCTACGGCATCCGAGAGTCGGTGGTAGAGACTGCCTATACGCCTGAAGACTGGGTCAACCTGCGCACCTTTATCGACACCCGTGGCGAGAGCCGCCGCACCAAGGACAACATTTGGTATGAACATCAGTCAATTGTGGAGACACCCGAAATTCCACAATATGTGATCGATCACCGTGACGAACTGCTGCGGGTAATTAACCTCAACATGGACCTCGATGAGAAGGAGCAGTTGCTCAAGCAGGTGGGTGGTGGCGAACCTTACCGCTGGCTGCTGCAATATGTCTATCCCGGTCTGCGCCACACCGACTATACCATAGAATATGAGGTCAAGCACTATCCCGTGAAGGAAGCGCGCCGCCTTATATACACCCATCCTGAGGCTTTGAGTATAGAGGAAATGTATCGAGTGGCACAGAACTACGGCGAGGGCACCGACGGATGGCTGGATGCGCTGCTGATAGCTGCCCGCCAGTATCCCGACGATGCCACAGCCAATCTCAATGCGGCATGTGGCTGTGTGAAGATGCGCCGCCTCACCGATGCCAAGAATTATCTCAAGAAGGCAGGCAACCTGCCTGAGGCTGCCTATTTGGCAGATATCATCCGTGCTATGGAGGGCAAGGTGAAATGGAAAATGGAGAATGACAAAGTAATCATAACTGAAAACAGATGAAGACGATGGACATAATCAAAGGATGTATTGCCCTGGCTGTCACTGCTCTGACCCTCATGGGCTGTAGCGACGGCAAGGAAATTTCGGCAGTGGAACACACCCAAAACGCCTTTGAAGAACTGCTGGGTGGAGACTACAATACGATGCAATGGTGGCAAACTGCCGTGAAACTGAAGGTGGAGGCCAAGGCCGATGAGCCTACAGACATATACGCCTATTTTGTGGAAGGAGACAGGGGCACCATGCTTGATTACCAGTTTGTAAATAAAGACACCACCTTTTATATGACTGTGCCTCAGTCGGGCAACACGAGAGTGGTACTGATGGCCAAAGAAGAGAAGCAGATGGTTAGACAAGACGTGATTCTTACTGGTGCTCCCGTCCAAACGGTGGCATTTGACGTTAATCAGTTGAAAGACAACACCCGCAGCACATCTCGCGCCACACGTGCCGGACAGTCGCTCTATGGCACTGACATCCTGAGGAACATCGGCTATACGGAGGTGAACCGCGAAGGCATCGACATTGTCACCCAGTACACCACAGAAGGAATGGACATCGAGAAGCGTGAACTCAACGGCAACTATGAGCTGATATCCCAAGGGCCGTTTAAGATCACAATGTTCTATGGATTCACCGGCGAATACAAGCCACGCATCCTGGGCTATTACCGCCATTCTCCCGGCACCTACCAAGACCTTGAGATGGTGGATTTGGTAAATACCCACAGCTACGACTATATCGACGGCGAAGCCAAACTGCAATATCAGCTGGACGGAATAGACACATGGTATGACAGTAATTTCGACTACCGCGACGGCTATACGGCACCCTTCACCACGATGGCCGACCGTTTGGGCGACGATGTCTATAACATACAGCATGTAATGGACAAATACGGCAACCGGATGACCAAGGCTCGCGGACTGACCTGGGAAATCAATGTAAAACCAGGCGACCGTATCGGTTTCTACCTGAAGATGGAGGGACAGCAGAACAGTGCACAGCGCGAGCTTGATGTAAAACGAGGATTGCCGTCGAGCAGACTGCCCAACCCCATGTACGAGACCAACTGGTCGGCCAAGGTGCTCAACACCGACGGAAAGCACAGGAGTGTGCTGATACAGGACCATGGCTACACCATCATGGGCATGGAGGATGCCACTTCAGCAGGCGACTTCGACTGCAACGACGTGCTCTTTGGCCTTCATGCCGACATGGAGAGCGAGATGCCCATCATCACCGTCCCCGACATTGATGTGCTGGTGCCATCGGTGGAAAAACAGGTATGGACCATTGCCTACGAGGATGTGTGGCGCGACAACGACTTCGATTTCAACGATGCCGTGATTAGGATTCAGCCAGATGATGAGAACGAGACATGCGGCATCACCCTTATGGCCGTTGGCTCTTCAGAGAAAATGTACCTGCATTACGATGGTCCTGACGGCGACCAGAACCTGGGAGAAATTCATGAACTGTTTAGACAAAAGCGTACGACCAAGGTGAATACCACTTCGGCTTACGCCACAGTGACTTTCGTAGAGCTGGACAAGGTAAAATGGTTGCGCAACTATACCGTTTCAGACGATGCCAAGAGATTCTACATCGAGGTGCAGCGCGGCACCTGCGAGGACTGCGGCGACCTGCTCACCCTACCCTACGAACCGGGTGTAATGCCACAAGCCATCCTTGTGGCAGGCAACTGGCACTGGCCCATGGAGGGCGTGCATATCACCACCGCCTACAACAAATTCTCGCCTTGGGCAATAGACATGAGCAACCTGAGATATTGGAACTGGCACACCGCTCCCCAACCCAACACCACCGTTGCCTACGAATAGGAGGCGACGTGACCCACATCACAATATTGGAGATGATGCATCTTGCATCACCACAAAAAAGCAATGACCAAAGAATCGAGAACCCACAAATCGCTGCTTAATGCCAAGGTAAACCTCACGTTCTACCTGCTGTCTCTCCTGCTGTCGTTCTTTTCCCGCAAGGTGTTTCTCGACCATCTGGGGGCAGATTTCATCGGATTGACAGGCACATTAGGTAATATCTTAGGGTTTCTCAACTTAGCCGAATTGGGCGTGGGAGCCTCGGTGAGCTATGCACTCTATCAGCCCATTGCCAAGGGGAACAGAGACGAGATATGCAGAATCGTATCGGTCTTTGGCAGCCTTTACCGCTACATCGGCGGTTTTGTGCTGGCAGCAGGCATCATCGTCAGTGCCTTCTTCCCCCTCATGTTCCAACACACCATCTTCGAGTTGGGCATCATCTATTTCGCCTTCTTCTCGCTGCTCACCTCCTCGCTCATCGGCTATTTCATCAACTACCGCTCCATACTGCTCTATGCCGACCAGAAGAACTATGTGGTGACGGCCTATTTCCAGACAGCCATACTCATCAAAACATTGGTGCAGATGGCCTTGGTCTGTTACACCGCCAACCTCTACCTGTGGGTGTCCATCGAACTGGTCTATAGCTTCATCCATGCCACCATCCTGAACTGGAAAATTCGACAGACCTATCCTTGGCTCACAGCATCCGCCGCAGTGGGAAACAGGGTGCGCAGCCAGTATCCCGAGATTGTGCAGAAGACCAAGCAGGTGTTCGTCCACAAGATGAAGGATTTCCTTATCCAGCAGAGCGACCAGATACTCATCTTTGCTTTCGTGTCGCTCAAGATGGTAGCCTACTATGGCAACTACATCTTGGTCATCGGGCGCATCACCATGCTCTTCACCACCATGATAGGCGGCATTGGGGCGGGCGTAGGCAATCTCATTGCTGAGGGCGACAAGGAAAAAATACAGCGTGTGTTTGGCGAGATGCTGTTCACGCATTATGTCATTGCGGGCATCGTGGTATTTGCCATATATCAGGGCATCCAGCCATTCATTTATCTATGGTTAGGACAAGAATACCTGCTCAGCCATCCCATCCTCATCCTGCTGCTGGTCAATGCGTTCATCATGCTTTCCCGCGGTGCCGTGGATACCTTCAACACAGCCTGTGGCAACTATCACGACACCTGGTCGGCATGGGTGGAGGGCATCATCAACATCAGCGTCACTATCTTTTCGTGCATCCAGTGGGGGTTGGCAGGTGTATTGATTGGAAAGATAGCCAGTTTAGTGCCCATCATCGTGATATGGAAGCCCCTGTTTCTTTATCGCACCAGTTTCAAACGTTCTATATGGCACTATTGGAAGACCGTTGCTCTTACATGGCTCGGCTTTGCCATTGCCTTTGGCATAGCCTCTTACAGCTCACGCCTCCTTCCATTCGACCCCTATCACGACTTTATGCAATGGACAAGCTATTGCGTGTCACTCACTGCCATCTTTGTCCTGCTATATGTCATCACCCTGTTTCTGTTCACGCAAGGAGCAAAAGACATGACACATCGGGTAATCAACACCATGCTGAAGAACAACCGAATGTCCTAAATGGTGAGATTTCCGACTTCAATGAGAAACAAGTTATAAGGGGACGTAGTTTCCACAATATTTTGCAGAATAATCATCCCATCATATCAAGAAATCAATATCCCATCATGAAACTTTCTATCATCACCGTCAACCTCAACAATCTGGAGGGACTCAAAAGAACATACGAAAGCGTGGTTTGCCAGACCTTCACCGACTACGAATGGAGTGTCATTGACGGCGGCTCCACCGATGGCAGCCGCGAGTTCATCGAGCAGCACCAAGACAAGTTTGCCTATTGGTGCTCTGAACCTGACAAGGGCATCTACAATGCAATGAACAAGGGCATCGTGCGAGCAAAGGGCGAATATCTCAATTTTATGAACTCTGGGGATTGCTTTGCCTGCAAGGAAACACTAGCTGGAGTATTCATGACGTCACATAGTGAGGATATTCTTTATGGATACATGCCGGTAGGTGATATAAACGGCAGTTTCTTCCCCTCAAATGCCATGAAAGATAAAGTGTGCTGGTATGACCTCTACTCTAATACCTTTCCGCACCAAGCTTCATTTATCCGTAGAACGCTTTTTGACACAGTTGGCCTCTATGATGAAGGATTGAAAGTAGTGTCCGATTCAAGATGGTTTGCCATGGCTGTCCTCAACTATGGGGCAACCTGCAAGTTCCTACCCTATAAGATTGCCATATTTGAGGGAAAAGGATTGTGTCAGACCACCGATTTTTCAGCTGAAAGGCCTCTGCAAAGAAAAGGTATCTTTCCTGATTATATCACGGAAGAAGACATCACGAACCTGACTATCATGTCAATGATACAATCTAACAAGCTGACCCGTTTCCTGCTGAAGATCGTAAAGGTCATCGCATACCAGATTTTCCTTAGGCGCAAAAGACACGCCCCAATAGAGTTGTACCCACGGTAATATCTCCATGATATGGATAATGCTTTAGTTTCCATCATCGTTCCTGTCTATAAAGCGGAGAAATATATTCATCAATGCATAGACAGCCTGCTGGCGCAGACCTACAAGAATATTGAGGTCATCTTGGTGGATGACGGTTCGCCTGATCATTGCGGAAAGATTTGTGATGAATATGCAGCAAAGGATTGTCGTGTGAAGGTGATTCATCAACAGAATGGCGGGGTATCGGTTGCACGTCAGACAGGTATTGATCATGCGACAGGCGAGTATTCTATCCATGCTGATCCGGACGATTGGGTGGAACTGAACATGATTGAGGAACTTGTAGCCAAAGCAGTGGCAAATAATGCGGATATGGTGATTTGTGATTTTTATAGAGAATCGAAGTCGGATAGAATCCATGTCTGTCAGAATCCTGGAAACGATTTGTCCGCAAGTGCGGTATTGCGAAAGATACTGTCTCAGCAGTTGCATGGTAGTTGCTGGAACAAGTTGGTAAACCGTAGCCGTATTGAAGGGATAGGCTTTACTCCCGAAGACCTGTGCATCTTGGAAGATGAACTGTACAATATCCGCATTTTGGCAAGAAAAATCAAGGTTTCCTATCTGCCAAAGGCTTTGTATCATTATCGAATTGATAATGAGAATTCTCTTTGTAATACCATTTCTGACAAAAGTTTTAAGTTAAAGGTGAAAGCTGTCAGTGAGATAGAGTCCTTTTGTCTTGCGAACGTCGCTGGAATAGCTTTCTTTGATTTTTTTCCAATTAAGCGGAATGTATTATTTGATGCCTTACGAACCAAGAGATATGAAGTTTTGAGGGAGCTCTACCCTGAGCAGAAAGAAGCGATGATAAATAGTGGAACCCCTTATAGATTATTAGCGCCAGTTTCAAGTTGTATCGCATTGGCATTAAGAGGATATCCGGCATTGGCTTACATCCTTTACGACTGGAATATGAGGCTAATTAACTATTTGCAACAAATAAAGAGATTTGTTAAACGCTAAAAGAATACCTGCCTTATGCATGCACCTGTAATCTCCATTTCCATGCCAGCCTATAATGTGGAGAAATATATTGGCGAGGCGATAGAAAGTATCTTGGCACAGTCATTCACAGATTGGGAATTGATTATTGTGGATGACTGTTCCAAAGACAAGACATTGGCTATAGCGAGTGAATATGCGGCAAAGGATTCTCGGATTAGGATTATTAAAAGAAAAGAGAATTCAGGAAGTGCCCGTTTGCCACGTTTTGACGGCATCTTGTCTGCCTGTGGTGAATATATCTGTGCTATAGATTCAGATGATGCTATTGAACCGGAGTATTTGCAAAAGATGATCAATAGACAGCAAGAAACAGGATGTGACATTGTATTAGGCCGGATGCGATTGTGCAATCAGGCACTTCAGAAAGATGGACGTATGATACCAGATGCCCAATATAATATGAGTAAAATCTTCTGTGGAAGGGAGGCTGTAATAGCAACATTGGGAGGATGGCAGATTGCAATGAATGGCATGTTGGTTGCCTCTAAGCTTAACCATGATTATGTAAAGCAAAACTATGACCCCAAGAGAAACACGATATTTGCAGATGAACTTGATCAACGTAAATTGTTACTTTCAGCTTCTTCTGTAGCTATAAAAGATGCTTCTTATCTCTATCGGCAACAACAAGGAAGTGTGATACATAAAGTGAATTTGCGTAGATTTGATCAACTGATAGATATTGGATACTATCTTGATTTTGTATTCCAAAATTTTACCGATGATCGTGATACAATAAACAAGGTGCTTAAAGAGTGTTTGGAAAAGACATACCGTTGCCAACAGATGTTTCTTGCAAACAAGAAGGTATTTAAGAAGGAAGAACGTAATTATATTAGCAAGTTGATAAAGACAACTTATAAAAGGGTGACTTCTAATGAAATCACTGGCTTGGGATTGAAATATAAACTGCTATCGGTTTCTTATCCTCTGTTTATTGCCACTACATATATTATCAATGCTATTCTATCCTTGAAAAAATGAAGCATCCGAGTGTTTCTGTAATTGTTCCTATATATAACGTATCTGAGTACATCGAGCGATGTGTGCGTTCGCTGATGGAGCAGACTTACGCTAACATCGAATACATTTTTGTGGATGATGCCACGCCTGACGACAGTATGGCCGTATTGGAACGTGTGTTGGAGGATTATCCGCAAAGGGGTTCCAGCGTAAAAATCTTGCATAACATACAGAATCAAGGATTGGCCAAGAGTCGTTTCATCGGGATGGATGAGGCCATAGGAGACTATGTGCTGCATTGCGACAGCGATGACTGGGTGGAGCATGGCATGATTCAAGCGCTGGTTGAGGTGGCGACATTGTATGCTGCTGATATGGCGTGTTGTGAGGCAGTAAAGGAAACATCTTCTGGACAGTATCGCTATAGGTATGCTTATGATGAAGAGACGAGGGAAAATGGTTTGCTTGCCTTGAACCTTACAGAGATACATGTGGCTGTATGGAACAAATTGATTCGTCGTACTTTATTCATGGAACATGACATCCGAAACTATGAAGGAATCAATATGGGAGAGGATAGCGCATTGACAATTCGGCTGAGGTACTTCAGCCGGAAAACTGTCATCGTGCATAAACCGCTTTACCACTACAATCGAATGAATCAGGAGTCGATGGTGGCACAAATCAATGAAAACGGTATCCAACAAAGAATCCGATTGGCACGATTTATTGAGGAGTTCTTTACATCTGTTGGAGAAGAAAAACGGTATAGAAGGGTTATCAACTACTATAAATTCGACTCCAAACAGCTATATCTGAGAGTAGCCCATGATTTAAAGAAATGGCGTTCCATTTATCCCGAATGCCACAAGGATATATTTCATTATAAAGGCTTAACCCTTATAGGAAAGGTAAAATGGTGGATTTGTGCCTATTTTCCTTTGTGGGTATTATCTTGTTTTATCTGAAAAATACATACTAAACGTAATTGATCAGTTGTTCTATGTAAAATTTAATTATATAAAACGAATGAATCCAAACAATAGAAATTCAAGTATAGAGTTGCTGCGAATTATATGCATGTTCTTTGTATTGATAGGACATATATTTTTTTTTGGTGCACACAGTAAAGTTCCTAATGCCAATTACATATTGGCTTTTGGAATATCCATCAATGTATTCATGTTAATATCTGGATACTATGGCATCCGATTGAAGATTAAGTCGCTCCTTAACATGGTCGGAATGGTCATGTTTTATGCTGTTGTTTCAACGGGACTTAATTATCTGTTTATGGGGAGGGTAGATTTACTTGGGGCGATGAGTGGATTATTCCCTGTCTCTCACAATCACTACTATTGGTTTGCAACATGTTACATTTTCTTAATGCTATTCAGTCCACTTGTTAACAAAGGACTTGAGGAACTTAATCAAAAACAGTTCTTGTGGATATTAGTCAGTCTTTTTTATATGAACTGCATATCAGGGTGGCTGTTCCGCAATGATTATATCAATTCCACGGGATTTACAACAATGCAATTGATTTTTATGTATGTAATAGGATATGCCTGTAAAAGGCTGGAGATTCCTATGAGAATAGGTATTAAGCCGTTAATCATTATTTATTTCATTACATCTGTACTCTCAATAATTCAAGGTCAAATACCTTATATAAGAGGACTTGGATTATATAACAATCCTCTGAATGTTTTGAAATCAATAGCCATTTTCTGCATTTTCCTGAAGTTCAATATTCATAGTAAATGGGTTAATCAAGTGGCCAAATGTGTCTTTGCATGCTATTTAATACAGGAAGGGATGTTGGGACAGACAATTTACAAACTTCAATATGAGTTTTGGAAACAAACTCAAGACGTTTTGACTTTTTGGTGCTTTGCTATTAGTTGTACAATTGCGATATTCATTGTAGCACTTATCATTGAGCCTATAAGAAGAAAGTATGTGGACAGATTGATAGAAGAAATTTACAAGCATTGGCATCTTGAGAGAATTGACCTTGTTTAAATATTCAACCTATTTTTATATGTATTGATAGCGAAATTTGAGAGGAATAAATCGTATCTGCACATTAATGCCTACCTTTACCGAATAAAAAGCAGATCACATGGAAACGAAGCATCTGAAACCACAGCCTGTCGGCATACAGACTTTCGATAAGATCATCGAAGGGGGATATCTTTATGTAGATAAGACAACATACCTACATAGTCGATATAGAGGTCCGTACACCTATTGGTCGTGTGGATATGGTGATGCGCACGGGCAAGACATTATACCTCTTCGAGTTGAAATTGAATCGTAAATCACCA
>NZ_JBNPLT010000040.1:0-25114 GCF_050313615.1 Prevotella sp. SGI.167
GCTTTTAAATTTGCACGTTACAATCGCTTGGTGGAATTTTACTTATGCAGCCTTAGCATTTGATTATAAATCTCAAAAATTACAAGAAATGTTTGGCAGTATCAATTATTCAGCGTATCTTTGCAACAATAATAAAAGAAAGGAAAGCTATATGGAAACAAAAGACAAGAAAATACAAGTTCATACCATAGACTACAAAGACATCGACAAGTTTTTTCCTGCTCGTAGCGAAATTACAATGTCTCCACTTCCGAAAGGACACATAGCACGACTCGCTACCATCCACAAGGTTAAGATTCAATAAACTTGAATTAACTATAGATATCGACTATAATAAGGAGGACGTAATATGAAAACAAATAAACTGATGGATGAAATCCGCAAGTCAACTCCTGCGGACACAAACAAACAAGTCGACTTATGCGTTGCTATTGCCAACAGAGTCTTTGAACTATTACAGGAACGAAATATGAAACAGCGTGATTTTGCAAAGGCTCTTGGCAAGACTGAAACAGAAGTGAGTCGTTGGCTGAGTGGAACACATAATCTCACATTAGCTACAATCGCAAAGATGGCGACGGTTCTTGGTGATGACATCATTACCACAACACAGAGCCATCGTCCATACAAACTTCCAAATACGCAAAATGTTGCTATGATGGTAGCTGAGGATATGTGCAAAAAATAGTCATACAAATAATAAAAAATCCCTGCCATAGGAAGCCTTTCCTACAGCAGGGATTTTTCTATTGGGAATCATCAAGAATGACTTAACTGTCAATTCTTAATCACTAATAAATAATCACTAAACATTATTTATACTCTCCCCAAGCCTTGATATCGATATCCTCGAGCTTGGTGGTGCAGAATGCATAGATGAACGCACTCGCCAGACGGCTGTTGGTAATCAATGGCACGTTCAGGTCGATGGCAGCACGGCGAATCTTGTAACCATTGCTCAACTCGCTGCTGGTCAAGTTCTTCGGAATATTCACTACCATATCAATCTCATGGTTGTGGAGCATCTCCAAAGCCTTAGGCGCACCGCCTTCTGCCTCCTCTGATGGCCAGAGCACACGGGTGTTCTCAATGCCATTCTCGGTGAGGAACTTGCTACTACCACCAGTTGCATACAGCTTGTAACCATGCTTAACCAGCATCTGGGCAGCATCGAGCAAATCTACCTTCTGCTTGGCAGAACCTGTAGAAAGCAGGATGTTCTTGGCTGGAATGCGATGACCCACAGAAAGCATACTCTTCAGAAGAGCGGTAGATGTATCGTCGCCCAAGCAACCTACCTCACCCGTACTGCTCATATCCACGCCCAATACTGGGTCGGCCTTCTGCAGACGGTTGAAGCTGAACTGAGATGCCTTGATACCTACATAGTCGAGATCGAAGAGGTTCTTGTGTGGCTTCTCTACAGGCAAACCGAGCATCACACGGGTAGCCAACTCGATGAGGTTGATCTTCAATACCTTGCTCACGAATGGGAACGAACGGCTGGCACGCAAGTTACACTCGATAACGAGAATATCATTGTCACGAGCCATGAACTGGATGTTGAACGGACCGTTGATGTGCAACTCCTTGGCAATCTGACGACCTACTCGCTTCACACGACGAACTGTCTCAACATACAACTTCTGAGGAGGGAACTGGATGGTAGCATCGCCTGAGTGAACACCGGCAAACTCGATGTGCTCGGAAATCGCATAGGCAATCACCTCGCCATTCTTTGCCACAGCATCCATCTCAATCTCCTTGGCATGTTCGATAAACTTACTAACTACCACTGGGTGATCCTCACTTACATTGGCTGCCAACTGCAGGAATCGCTTCAGTTCTTCCTCGTTAGAACATACGTTCATCGCAGCACCAGAAAGCACGTAGCTAGGACGAACCAATACAGGGAAGCCTACACGCTCGATGAAGTTGTCGATGTCCTCCATAGAGGTCAGGGCGCTCCACTCTGGCTGGTTGATGCCGTTGTTGGTCAACATCTGAGAGAACTTGGCACGGTCCTCAGCGTTATCGATGTCCTTGGCAGCAGTACCCAGGATTGGCACGTTCTGTGCATCCAGGTGCATAGCCAGGTTGTTTGGAATCTGACCACCGGTAGATACGATGACGCCATGAGGCTGCTCCATCTCGATGATATCCATCACACGCTCGAAGGTCAACTCGTCGAAGTAGAGACGGTCGCACATATCGTAGTCGGTAGAAACGGTCTCTGGGTTGTAGTTGATCATCACTGAGCGCCAGCCTTCCTTGCGGATGGTGTTCAATGCCTGAACGCCACACCAGTCGAACTCTACTGAAGAACCGATGCGGTAAGCACCAGAACCGAGTACGATGATAGAACGGTGATCGTTCTCGAAGGTGATGTCGCTCTTCACGCCAGCGTAAGTTACATAGAGGTAGTTGGTCTGAGCAGGATACTCTGCTGCCAGGGTATCAATCTGCTTCACTACAGGCAGGATGCCATAGCTCTTGCGCTTGTTGCGAACCAGGAGGGCTGCCTTGTGCATGTTGCCCAACTCTTGCTCCAAGCCCACGGCACGGGCTACCTGAAAGTCGGTAAAACCGTAAACCTTAGCGGTGCGGAGTAATTCCTGGTCAAGAGTATTGATGTTGCACTTCTTCATCGCCTCGTCGATGTCGATGATGTGCTTCAACTTCTCTAGGAACCACTTGTCAATCTTGGTCAAGTCGTGAATCTGATCTACGGTATAGCCCTTGTGCATTGCCTTTGAAATCACGAACACACGCTTATCTGTTGGCTCGCGCAAAGCTGCATCGATATCGTCGATTTCAAGTTCCTTGTTCTCTACGAAACCGTGCATGCCCTGACCAATCATACGAAGACCCTTCTGGATGGCCTCCTCGAAGTTGCGGCCGATGGCCATTACCTCACCTACTGACTTCATAGATGAACCCAACTCCTTATCTACGCCACGGAACTTAGACAAGTCCCAACGTGGAATCTTACATACCACGTAGTCCAATGCTGGCTCAAAGAAGGCAGATGTGGTCTTGGTTACTGAGTTCTTCAACTCGAACAGACCGTAGCCCATACCGAGCTTGGCTGCAACGAAGGCAAGAGGATAACCAGTAGCCTTAGATGCCAAGGCTGATGAACGGCTCAAGCGGGCATTCACCTCGATTACGCGATAGTCCTCGCTCTTAGGGTCGAAGGCATACTGCACGTTACACTCACCCACGATTCCGATGTGACGGATAATCTTGATGGCGAGGGCACGGAGCTTATGATACTCAGAATTGCTCAGGGTCTGAGATGGAGCGATGACGATACTCTCACCAGTATGGATTCCCAGTGGGTCGAAGTTCTCCATGTTACAAACTGTGATACAGTTGTCGTAACGGTCGCGAACTACCTCATACTCAATCTCTTTCCAGCCCTTCAAACTTTTCTCTACCAATACCTGTGGAGAGAAAGAGAAAGCCTTCTCAGCGAGTTTGTTCAGCTCCTCCTCGTTGTCTGCGAAACCGGAACCGAGACCACCCAAGGCGTAAGCAGCACGGATGATGACAGGATAGCCGAGCTCAGCAGCAGCCTTGCGGGTCTGCTCGATGTTCTCGCAAGCCTCGCTCTTGATGGTCTTCACGTTGATTTCATCCAGCTTCTCTACGAAGAGCTCACGGTCCTCAGTATCCATGATAGCCTGTACTGGAGTACCCAATACCTTGACATTATATTTCTCTAGGATGCCCTGGCGATAGAGTTCCACACCACAGTTGAGGGCAGTCTGGCCACCGAAACTGAGGAGGATACCGTCTGGCTTCTCCTTCTGGATGACACGCTCTACGAAGTATGGCTGCACTGGCAGGAAGTAAATCTGGTCGGCAACACCTTCTGATGTCTGTACGGTTGCGATATTCGGGTTGATGAGCACAGTCTCGACACCTTCTTCGCGCAATGCCTTCAGGGCCTGCGAACCTGAGTAGTCGAACTCACCTGCTTCACCGATCTTCAAGGCTCCAGAACCTAAGAGGAGCACCTTCTTTATATTTTCGTCTTTCATCTTTATTTACTTTGAATTTTGAACTTTGAACTGTTTGATTACTTTTCCTTTGAACTTTGAACTTTGAACTGTTTGATTACTTTTTACTTGCAAGCACAGTAAGTTAATCATAAAGTTCAATATTCAAATCTCAAAGTTCAATGTTTGAGTGTTTCTACAAACTTATCAAACATGAACTCTGTATCCACAGGGCCTGAGCAAGCCTCTGGGTGGAACTGGCTTGAGAACCAAGGGTTCACCTTGTGGCGGATACCCTCGTTAGAGCCATCATTCATATTTACAAAGAGTTCCTCCCAGTCGTTGCCCAATGTCTTGGCATCAACGGCATAACCGTGGTTCTGAGAGGTGATGTAGCAATTGTTGGTTCCTACCATGCGCACTGGCTGGTTGTGTGAACGGTGACCATACTTCAACTTGTAGATAGTAGCACCGGCAGCCTTGGAAAGCAACTGGTTACCCATGCAGATACCGCAGATAGGCTTGCGGCTCTGGCTGATCTGCTTGCGAATAATATTAACAGCATCCTCACACATATCTGGGTCGCCAGGACCATTGGCAAGGAACAGTCCGTCGAAATCCATATCGGTGTAATCGTAATTCCAAGGCACACGAATCACCTCAACGCCTCTGTTGATGAGGCAACGGATGATGTTTGCCTTCACACCGCAGTCAACGAGAACCACCTTCTTGCCGGCACCCTCGTTGTAACGGATAATCTCCTTGCAGCTCACCTGGTCAACGAAGTTTACACCCTCGTAGTTAGCCTCAGGGATGTTGTCTGGTTCATCATCAAAGAGAATCTTACCCATCATCACACCATGCTCACGAAGCACCTTAGTCAACTCACGGGTATCGATGCCTGTGATTCCTGGCACCTTTTCGCGCTTCAACCAGTCGGCAAGACTCTCCACTGCATTCCAGTGGCTGTACTGCTCGCTGTAATCATTCACGATGATGGCAGAAGCATAAATCTTGTCACTCTCCATGAAGGTTGGCAAACCGTTCTCCTCGAAAGTAAATGGTGGCACACCATAGTTGCCCACGAGAGGGAATGTAAGTGTCATCAACTGACCGGCGTAAGAAGGGTCGGTCAAACTCTCTGGATATCCCATCATGGCTGTGTTGAACACAACCTCGCCCGCTACAGGAGCATCATATCCAAAAGATTTGCCATGGAACTTGGTTCCATCACTCAAAACTAAGGTTACTTTTTTCATATCTGACATTTGATTCTTTTATTTCATACTTATAAGAGCAAATGAATTCTTCACTCTTCGTTCTTCTCTCTTCACTTATTTATGATAAACGTTTTCGATATAGTTCACAAACGACTGGTTGCAGAGCTTCGTGCCGCCTGGGGTTGGATAATGACCGGTGAAATACCAGTCGCCCTTGTGGTTTGGAATCGCCTCGCGCAAGCCCTCGATACTCTGGAATACGAGCTGGATAGGAGTGGTCATGCCCTCCGGGCGAAGCATCTCTACTATCTTCTCGTTGATTTCCTCGATGGTGAATGGCTTGTAGATGGCACGCACCGGGTTCACCTGCTCCTCCTTCGGCTTGGCAAGTTCTGCCTTGCATGCCTCGTAGGTCTGCTCGATGAAGTCCTCCATCTTGCGCTCTTTCAAAAGCTGGATGGCCGCACGGAACACGCAGAACTCTTCCAGTCTTGCCATATCGATGCCGTAATAATCCGGATAGCGGATCTGAGGGGCACTGGATACGACTACAATCTTCTTAGGATGCAGACGGTCGAGGATGCGGAGGATACTCTCCTTCAGGGTAGTACCGCGCACAATACTGTCGTCGATGATAACGAGATTATCCACATTCGGCTCGATGCTTCCGTAGGTTACATCATACACGTGGCTCGCCAGGTCGTTGCGGCTGTTGCCCTCGGTGATGAAGGTACGGAGCTTGATATCCTTCCATGCAATCTTCTCCGAACGGACGAAATCGCCGAGAATATCGTATAATTCTTCCTTAGATGGAATATGGTCGAGGTTGGCAATCTGTTCTATCTTGCTTTCGTTGAGATACTTCTTGAAACCGCTCAACATGCCATAGTAAGCCATCTCGGCTGTGTTCGGGATGTAGCTGAACACGGTGTGATCTACATCGTAATCCACTGCCTTCAGGATAGGCTGGGTCAACTGCTCGCCCAACTGCTTACGCTCCTGGTAGATATCCTTGTCGGAACCACGGCTGAAGTAGATGCGCTCGAATGAGCAGGCAGAATCACCCTTCTGCTCCATGATGCGCTCGATGCTGCACTCGCCGTTCTTCTTCACGAGAAGTGCCGTGCCCGGCATCAGCTCCTGCACATCCTCTGCCTCCAGGTCGAAGGTGGTCTGAAGCACAGGGCGCTCGCTGGCTACTACTACGATTTCATCGTTCTTGTAGTAGAAAGCAGGACGAATGCCCCAAGGGTCGCGCATGGAGAACATCTCTCCCGAACCGGTGATTCCACAGACCACATAACCGCCGTCGAAGTTCTTCATCGTGGTCTTGAGCACATTGCTCATCTTCACGTGGTCTTCGATGTAGTTGGTGATGTCGGTGTTCTCCATCTCCATCGCCTTTGCTGCCACGAAGTTTCGCTCCACCTCTCTGTCAAGTCGGTGGCCCATCAGTTCGAGCATGATGTAGGTGTCGCTGTAGATGCGTGGGCTCTGGCCCTGCTTGGTCAGCTCCTGGAAGATTTCATCTACGTTGGTCATGTTGAAGTTGCCGCAAAGGCAGAGGTTCTTCGCCTTCCAGTTGTTGCGGCGCAGGAATGGGTGCACATACTGGATGCCACTCTTTCCGGTGGTACTGTAGCGCAGGTGTCCCATGTAGAGTTCGCCTGCGAAAGGCAGTTCCTCTTTGGCAAACTTAGCATCAGCAAGCTGCTCGGGAGTCAGGTTCTTGAAGTTGGCATTCGCCTTGCCGAATATCTCCGTCACGGCGTTCTTACCCTCTGCACGCTCACGAAACATATACTCATGACCAGGCTTTCCGCCCAGTTTGACACAAGCCATACCAGCACCCTCCTGTCCACGGTTGTGCTGTTTCTCCATCATCAGATAGAGTTTGTTGAGTGCGTACATCCAGGTGCCGTACTTCTGCTGGTAATACTCCAATGGCTTGAGCAATCTGATCATTGCTACGCCACATTCATGTTTCAATGGTTCCATCTCTCAATTATCCTTTATCTTATTTAGTTAAATTTGAATATACCTACTGCGAAGGGATACCCCTCCAAAAAAAGGGAAACGTCAAGAAACGACGATTCCCTTTATTTTTTATTCGACAGTAACTGACTTGGCCAAATTTCTAGGTTGGTCAACATCCTTGCCCTTACATACAGCTACATGATAAGCCAGAAGCTGCAAAGGAATGGTAGCCAATAATGGCTCCAGGCACTCCAAGGTCTCAGGGAGTTCAATCACTTCGTCGGCAATCTTGGAAATAGTTTCATCACCCTTGCTCACAATGGCAATGACACGACCCTGACGGGCCTTGATTTCCTGGATATTAGACAAGACCTTCTCGTACATGAAGTTGTGGGTAGCGATAACTACCACTGGCATATCGCTGTCTATCAATGCGATAGGACCATGTTTCATCTCCGCTGCAGGATAACCTTCAGCGTGGATGTAGCTAATCTCCTTCAACTTCAATGCACCTTCAAGGGCTACAGGATACTGGAATCCGCGACCCAGATAGATGAAATTGCGCGCATACGTAAAGGTACGGCTCAAGTCAGCTATCTTATTGTTCAGCTTCAACACTTCCTTCATCTTGGCAGGAATGTTCCAAAGCTGCTCTGTAATCTTCTGATATTCGTTTTCACTGATGGTTCCCCTCTCCTTACCGATGGCAAGTGCCAGGAGGATAAGAACGGTAACCTGACCGGTGAACGCCTTGGTAGAGGCAACACCAATCTCCGGACCTACATGAATATAGGTACCCGTATCTGTCTCTCGTGCGATGGAAGAACCGATAGAGTTACAGATACCATAGATAAACGCACCGCTCTCCTTGGCAAGCTTGATGGCAGCCAGGGTATCAGCGGTTTCACCACTCTGGGAAATGGCGATGACGACATCATCCTTCGTTACCACAGGATTGCGGTAACGGAATTCTGATGCATATTCCACTTCCACTGGGATGCGACAGTAATTCTCTATCATCTGCTTGCCGATGAGTCCAGCGTGCCATGATGTTCCACAAGCCACGATGATGATTCGCTTGGCATTGAGGAGCTGCTGGCGATGGTCGGTGATGGAGCTGAGCACTACGCCCATCTCTGTCTCCGTCTTGCAGGTTGTATCGTCGCCATCTGTCATCACACGGGTTTCCACGGTGCGACTTACCACACGGCCACGCATACAGTTGCGCAGGCACTCAGGCTGTTCGAAGATTTCCTTCAGCATGAAGTGAGGAAAACCGCCCTTCTCTATCTGACCAAGGTCAATGTCCACGGTCTGCACCTCAGGGTTGAGCTTTACGTTCTGGATGTTTACGACCTGCAATTCCTGACCGAGACGCATCACAGCGATGTTGCCATCCTCCAGATAAACCACCTTATCAGTATATTCGATGATAGGACTGGCATCAGAACCGAGATAAAACTCTCCGTCCTCACCGATACCTACAACCAATGGACTCTGCTTGCGGGCAGCAATAATCTGGTCAGGGTGACGCTTGTCAAGAATAGCGATGGCATAAGCGCCAATCACCTGACGGAGCGCTACCTGAACGGCAGTCAACAGATCAAAATCCTTCTTCACCTGAATGTATTCGATGAGCTGTACGAGGACCTCTGTATCGGTCTCGCTCTTGAACTCCACACCCTTGGCAATCAGGTTCTTCTTGATGTCGGCATAGTTCTCGATAATACCATTATGAATCATGGCAAGATTCTTGCTGGAAGAATAATGAGGATGAGCATTCACAGCTGAAGGCTCTCCGTGTGTAGCCCAACGAGTATGAGCGATACCCACATGTCCAGAAATATCCTTGTCTGAGCAGAACGCTTCAAGATCTGCCACCTTGCCCTTTGCCTTATATACGTTCAAAGAGCCATCATTGCTAATAAGGGCTACACCCGCAGAGTCATACCCGCGGTATTCCAAACGCTTCAACCCCTTGATGAGAGCTGGATAAGCATCTCCCTTACCTAAATATCCTACTATGCCACACATACTTATATATCTTTATATGTTGTAAATCTGTTTATTATTCCTGACCTTTTCTCTCTTTCACTTATCGCAAGATATTGACCACCAAAGAGGCTATAGATGTCAAAATGCTCAATCCCGACATAACCAATGTAGTGGAAGAACCGATAGCAGAATTCTGTGCCTTTACCTTGTTAGGCTCAACATAGATAATATCATTCTGCTGAAGATAATAGAATGGCGAACTGATGACATTAGCATCATTAAGATTCAAACGATGATAATGTTTCTCACCCTGTGCATCCTGACGAATCAGAATCACATTATCACGTCTACCGTAGATTGTCAAGTCACCAGCCTGCGCCAAAGCCTCAAGGATACTCATCTTCTCCTGTGGTACAGAAATTATACCAGGCTTGGTAACCTCACCCAATATCGAGACATGATAGCTAGCCATACGAACAGTGACGATAGGATTTTCCGTTTCTGCCAAATAAGGTTTTACCTTGCTCTTTACAAGATCCTCGGCCTCTTTCTTGGTCATGCCTCCTACGTGCAGTGTCCCAACAACAGGAAACTCGATATTACCATGATTATCTACCAGGTAGCCCTGCAATGTTCCGCCAGAAGTACTCAACTGTCCACCAGTACCAATTGTATTAGAAACAGACAAGTTGAAAGGCATCGCAGCCTTTGGATCTGTGGTAATCACGGTAATGGTCAGTTCATCCTTAGGCATAATCTTTGCCTCATAAAGAATTCTAGAACCCGCTAAACTGATAGAATCAATGTTTTGAAAATAAGCCACGCTCTTGGTGCTACCGCAACTGCCGAGCATCAAGACCATAGTTAAAGCGACAAGCGCTGAAAGAATGATTTTTTTCATCACAAACAAATTTCGTTATACATTATTGGTGCAAAAATACAGCATTTTTTTGAATGCTGCAAATATTTTGCACCAATAATTTCAGAAATATTTATTTTTTATGAAATATGTAGCCTTTTTGGCTTCACACGCAAAGAAAAGAGTACTATAATTCACCCCAAATTGCATTCCTGAAGCGAAAACCTGACGGCTTTTTATTTCTTGTCTTCTATTCCATTTGATGGCAGATTGAAAGTATAGCTATTGTCGAAGATCTTCTTTACCTTATTGATTTCAACAAAGGTAGTGCCACCACCCTCGCCAAAGCTACCACTCAAGTATGCTATCTTATTCTCTTCCTGCAGATATCCTTTCTGACGAAGCATACGCACAGCAGCTGTGAACATATCCTTAGAAGAAACATGATCTTTCTGATGAATAGGAATGATGCCATAGCTCAGGTTCAACCAGCGCTGAAGCTTCTCCTTATAGCAGATGGCTAGTACAGGATTTGGGCCACGGAAGGCAGCCAAGTCGCGTGCAGTCTGACCGGTTTCACCATCAGTGATGATACCAGCCACGCCCAACTGCTTGGTAGCTTCAATAGCAGCGTGAGCCAAAAAGAGTTTCTGGTCTATTTTACCGCCATCCATAGGATTGATGTCGTTAAGAGGTGACTTATCCTTCTCTGCCTGCTCGGCAATACGAGCCATAGTCTGAACTGCCTCTACTGGATATTTACCGCTAGCAGTTTCTCCAGAAAGCATCAAGGCATCCGTACGATAGAAGATAGCATTGGCAATATCAGTTACCTCTGCTCGGGTAGGACGCGGATTCTTAATCATGGTATGAAGCATCTGGGTAGCCACAATAACTGGCTTTTGAGCCTTCACACACTTGGCGATGATTCGGCGCTGGATACCCGGAATCTTCTCTATAGGCACCTCAATACCCAAATCACCACGGGCAACCATGATGCCGTAGCAAGCATCAATGATTTCATCAATATTATCTACACCCTCCTGGTTTTCAATCTTAGAAATAATCTTGATATCACTGTTGTGAGCATCCAAGATGTCCTGAACAGCCTTTACATCTGCTGCACTACGCACAAATGAGTGAGCAATGAAATCAATATCCAATTCGATAGCCAGCTCAATATTCTTACGGTCTTTCTCCGTAAGTGCAGGCAAATCGATATGCTCACCTGGTACATTCACGCTCTTATGAGCACCCAGCATACCCTCGTTCTGAACTTCTGCCACAAGCATAGGTCCTTGAACCTCCATCACCTTCATGTCGAGTTCGCCATCATCAAACAAGATGTCATCACCCACCTTTACGTCAGCAGCAATATCTGGATAGCTTAAGTTCACGATATCGTGAGAAGACTCCATTTCCGGACGACCGAAGATTTTCACCACGTCACCTATATTATAATGTATAGGTTCCTTGACGTCAGTAGTACGCACCTCAGGTCCCTTAGTATCAATCATGATACCAATATGTGGAGACACGGCTCTAACATTCTTGACAATGGTACGGATTCCATCTTCTGTAGCATGTGCGGTGTTCATACGAACCACGTTCATACCCGCAAAAAACAGTTTTCGGATAAAATCTTGATCGCATCTGCGATCACTGATGGAAGCAACAATCTTTGTTTGTTTCATATTTGTAATTACCTTGTTGAAATATCAATGTTATCGTGACTTTTCAATCACATTTCCCAAATTTTGTGCAAAGGTACAAAGAATTTCTGAAAAACATATCATCTTAATTACAAAATATATATAAAATATTGCGATACTTTCAGTTTGAAAGAAGATTACAACAAAAAAATCTAGCCAAGAAGGAATTCCTTCATTGGCTAGACTATCATTCTACAAACAATTCCATATCATTTTTATCAGAATCAGAATCAGATATCCAAATCTGGAGCCTTCTCTGCTCCTGCAGATGCCTCGAATTTCGGCATGGTCTGGAAATTGAAAATACCAGCAATAAGGGCAGTTGGCATTTTTCTAGCTGTCTGATTATAAGCCTGAACAGCATCATTATATTTGCGACGAGCTTCACTGATACGATTCTCTGTACCCTCTTCCTGAATCTGCAAAGACTTGAAATTCTCACTAGCCTTCAACTCCGGATATTTTTCCGCAACAACCATCAACTTGGAGAATGCATTCGCCAATTCTCCTTGAGCAGCCGTATATTCCTTCAACTTAGCTTCTGTCAGATTGCTAGCATCCAGCTTAACCTGACCAACAGCTGCACGAGCCTTGGTTACAGCTTCGAAAGTCTCCTTTTCATGCTTGGCATACGCCTTCACGATCTTAGCCAACTGTGGCATCATGTCGGCACGACGCTGATACTGAGTCTGTACGTTTGCCAACTCGGTGGTAGCCTGCTCCTGCTTCTCTACCAAACCATTATAACCACTGAATACCCATAGCACCAACACAACGATGACGCCTAAGATAATCCATCCTGTTTTCTTCATAATCCTTTTATTTATTAATTATACATTGTTATATTATTGACTATTGATTACCTGCGTAAACTACTAACTATCACCAGCTTCCTCCGGAGCCACCTCCTGAAAAAGTTCCGCCGCCAAAGGATCCGCCAGAGAAGCCGCCTCCTCCACCGCCAGAGAATCCTCCGCCGCCCATGAAGAACGGCGGCAACCAGTCGTCATCATCATTTCTTCTCCGCGACTGGTTTCTCCCCTTGCCCTTCGGTCTTGGCTTTACCAAACCTACCTGCTCCAGGATGTAACGGATGAGGTAATAAATCGGGATTCCGAAAAAGAGAAGGAACAGGATAACAACCAGTGCCCAATCCTCTTCATCATTCACAGTCCCCTCGTCTACCGACTCAATTCCGGTGCGTCCGCTTTTCACCTTATTATATATAGCACGACTCACGGAGGCAACCGCCTCTCCAGGATTGTCGTCCCGCATGTTCTTCACGATGCAAGCCCTAGCGATATCATCACAGTCTACATCCGTCAACTCGCCCTCCAGTCCACTACCGGGAGCGATAAAATACTTATGGTCTTCTACAGCGATGACGACGACCAATCCTCTTCGGCTTTTCTTATATCCGATACCATATTTATTGCCCACATCCTGTGCCATCCGGAAAGCATCCTGATTATCCACCTTGCCCACAATGATAAGCACATTCTGCACACCACATTCCAACTTCAACTTCTGCAGATAGAAATTGGCAGAATCCTTCTGCGCCTTATCTACATAGCCATCAGGATCGGAAACATATTGCGTAGAATCCTGCAGGAAAGGAATCGGCACATCATCCGCTTTCCATTCCCTCTTGGCAGCCAACGACAAGATGCCGAATGCTACAAACACAATCAGTGTAAAATATCTCTTAAAAGCCATATTTTCTCATTTTTGATGCAAAAATACAGAATAAAAACCTAATATGCAAATACTTAGAGCATTTTTTTTGCAAAAAAAACCTTAACTATTTTGTTATATCATAAAAAACTTGTATCTTTGCACACCGATTTAAGATAAATAAGTAAAATAAACAAAATATACAAGAAATGACAAAAGCAGATATCATCAACGAAGTATCGATGAACACAGGTATTCCTAAGAAAGAGGTTAGCACTGTGGTAGAGGCATTCATGGACGAAGTCAAGAAGTGCCTGATCGAGAAGAAGGATAGCGTATTTATGCGCGGTTTCGGTAGCTTCAACATCAAGCATCGTGCAGCAAAGACTGCTCGTAACATCTCTAAGAATACTACCATCACCATCCCAGCTCACGACTTGCCAAGTTTCAAGCCTTCTAAGAGTTTCATCGAGGAGATGCAGAACGCAGCTAAGTAATCACAGAGGTCGATTTACTTTAGCTATAATTTAGAGAATATTTCTTTAGCGAGATATCATTTATTATAATAACAATATTTTAAAATTTTAAAATCATGCCAAACGGAAAGAAAAAGAAGGGCCACAAGATGGCTACTCACAAGCGTAAAAAAAGATTACGTAAGAACAGACATAAGAGCAAGTAAGCTTTTTTAAGCTGATTTGCTCTCAGTCAGTTCGTCGACTGAGGGGGCGTGTCGTATCAAAAGGGATAGGCATGCCCCTTTTTAGTAACTACTAAATTGATTACTAAGACTTTCTTCTAGTAACCAATAAGTTTAATGTGTAAAAAGATTAATTGAAGACTATGACAAGCGAAGTTGTAATTGACGTCCAACAGAAGGACATCTCTATCGCACTCATGGAGGATAAACAGCTGGTAGAATATCAGAATGAACCTCGTGAGGCCTCGTTCTCTGTGGGAAACATCTATATCGCAAAAGTTAAGAAACTGATGCCAGGTCTTAACGCTTGCTTCGTAGATGTAGGTTATGAACGCGACGCCTTTCTTCATTATCTTGACCTAGGAAGTCATTTCAATTCCTACCAGAAGTACCTTAAACAAGTACAGAGCGACAGAAAGAAACTTTTCCCATTCTCTAAAGCCAGCAAGCAGCCAGAACTGGAAAAGGACGGAAGCATTCAGAATGTCTTGAAAACAGGACAGGAAGTGCTGGTACAAATCGTTAAGGAACCAATTTCTACCAAGGGTCCTCGACTCACAGGCGAAATTTCATTCGCTGGTCGATACTTGGTACTCATGCCATTCGGTGATAAAGTTTCTGTCTCGTCGAAAATCAAAAGCGGTGAAGAACGTTCCCGACTCAAGCAACTCATGCACAGCATCAAACCAAAGAATTGCGGTGTTATCGTCCGCACTGTGGCTGAAGGTAAGAGAGTCGCTGAACTCGATGCTGAGCTGAAAGTCCTGGTGAAGCGATGGGAGGATGCTATCGCCAAGGTACAGAAGACCCAGCAGCGCCCGCAACTCGCATTCGAGGAGACCGGAAGAGCCGTCGCTCTCTTGCGTGACTTGTTTAACCCATCTTACGAGAACATCTTCGTCAACGATGAAGAAGTAATGAACGATGTAAAAGACTATGTTTCTCTAATAGCCCCTGAAAAGGCGGGCATAGTCAAGCTCTACACTGGTAAGGTGCCTATCTTCGACAACTTCAGCATCACCAAGCAGATTAAAGCTGGATTTGGTCGTGTTGTCAACTACAAGCATGGTGCATATCTCATCATTGAGCACACCGAAGCTTTGCATGTTGTCGATGTAAACAGCGGCAATCGTACTCGTGAGAAAGGTCAGGAAGCAAATGCTCTCGATGTAAACCTCGGCGCTGCCGATGAGTTGGCAAGACAGTTGCGTCTCCGAGATATGGGAGGCATCATCGTTGTCGACTTTATCGACATGAATCTTGCAGAAGACCGACAGTTGCTCTATGAACGCATGTGCAAGAATATGCAGAAGGACCGTGCCAAGCACAACATCCTTCCTTTGAGCAAGTTCGGACTGATGCAGATTACCCGCCAGCGTGTTCGCCCTGCGATGGACGTAAACGTAGAGGAAACCTGCCCAACCTGCTTCGGCACGGGCAAAATCAAATCGAGCATTCTCTTCACCGACCAGTTGGAAAGAAAAATCGACCGCCTAGTCAACAAGATTGGCGTCAAGAAATTCACTTTGTACGTAAATCCTTACGTAGCTGCCTTCATCAACAAGGGCTTCATTTCCCTGAAACGGAGATGGCAGTTTAAGTATGGTTTCGGCTTCAATGTGATTCCATCTCAGAAACTGGCATTCCTCCAGTATGAGTTCTACGATCAGGATAACCAGTATCTGGATATGCAGGAAGAACAGGAAACAAAGTAAATTTTTAATTCTAAGAAAAAAGCTCCATTCGCAATCAGATACGAATGGAGCTTTTTTTCTTGCTTATACTTTATTATATATAAGACAGTTTAACGCTCTTTTCTGAGCGTTTGCCGAAAGCAGCACCATCATGAGTGCTGCCGAAAACATCAATCTCTTGTTCATATAACCCATAAATATTTATCTTTAGATGCAAAAGTAACAAATATTTTTTGATTTTCTGCAACCTTTTGCTATCTTTTATCGTCTAAGCTATAAATAACATTGATAATAACATAAAAAGAAAGGAAAAAATTATGATTTTGAGTACAACTCCAACCATAGAAGGCCACCCTATCCGTGAATATCGTGGCGTAGTAACTGGCGAAACCATCATCGGTACCAACTTTGTGAAGGATTTCTTTGCCAGCGTTCGTGACGTAATCGGTGGCAGAAGCGGTTCTTACGAAAGTACACTCCGCGAGGCCAAGGATACAGCCCTCAGAGAGATGGCCGACCGTGCTGCATCCCTAGGCTGCAACGCCATCGTGGGCATCGACCTGGATTACGAAACTGTAGGCAACAGCGGCTCCATGCTGATGGTAACATGCAGCGGAACGGCGGTGATTATCTAAGTTCAACTACTGTAAAATAGAACGAAATATGCTTGAAACAGGGCGGTAACTGCCTAAAAAATCGAGTTACCGCCCCTGTTAAGATATATTTTTATCTATATAGTGTGGTGACCTTCATCAGATGAAGGCCACCAACTTTCTTCTATTTCATTTATTCTATCACCCAATCCTCTATACTTCGCTGGTTTTCAGAGAAGTTAATACCCACTTTCACAACCTTCCGCCCATCATCAGCAAAAGCCTTGGCATAGTCCTTGTCGCTGATTTGCGCCATGGCGATGTCGGCAGACTTCTTATATTTCAACTCAAAGATAAAGATACTTTTATCCGTCTTGAGCACAAGGTCTATTCTTCCATCAGAAGTGGTATGCTCCACCTTCACATCTTCGCCAAGCATGGTGAAGATGGTGAATATCACGGCTTGATAGTGACGCTCATTATTGTTGATAATCGTATATGGGAACTTATCATAGAATGCCTTCAAATGAGGCATAAAAGCTTCCATGTCATCATTGATGAGCACATTCTTGGAATAAGCATACACGATAGCATCATATCTGTTCATGTCTTGCGCAGTATAATACCTGACGAGACTTTTCGAGAAGCCTTGTCTTACTTCTTGATTTGGAAAACAGAGATGATACAATTTTCCCCTTCGCTCATATCCTTTAATGGTAAGATAACCACTCTGGAAAAGAACAGGAATCGGGTCTGTAAGCTTTTCAGTAGGGGTATCAAAACGATCATCATTAACCCAAAGGTCGTCCAGATTGAGCATGTCCAAATTTTTCTGCTGCAACAACTCTACCAGGAACGTAGGCGTACCGGATGTAAACCAATAGCTATTAAACTCCTTATCGTCCAGAGCATTGATAATGCTGTAAGGATTGAAGATATCCTCGCTATTGATACTGAAATGGTAGCCATCATAATGCTGCTTGAGTTGCTCTAAGGTCTCCTCATAAGTAAGCCCATTATGTTCAGCCATCTCCTCAATACCCTCACGGAAATACTGAGACAATTCACTCTTAGTAATACCACAACAGCTGCTGTATTCATCCTTCAATGTGAGAATCTTGAGATTATTCAACTCGCTGAAGATGCTGAGCTGACTAAACTTAGAGATGCCTGTGATGAATACAAAGCGAATGTTTCCCTCTTGCTGCTTCAAGGGACTGAAGAAATCTCGCATGATGTTGCGGATGGTCTTCTGCAAGTCTTCGTCACTTACAGAATCATGCATCGGGGCATCATACTCATCGATGAGAACGACAACTTGTTTACCTGTTTGAGCAGCTGCAGCAAGCAAGATGTTCTTAAGACGACCTCCAAAAGACTTCTCATCTATTGGATTAACTTTTAAACCATATTTTTTCTCTTCTACTTCTAGTATTCCGTTTAGAATTGAATATGTATTCTCCAAACTATAATATTTACCGCAGCTCAGATCCAAGTGGATGACAGGATATGCCGTCCATTCCTTCTCCATCTGTTCGATGGCAAGTCCCTTGAACAGTTCTTTCTTACCTTCAAAGTAGGCCTTGAGAGTAGATACAAACAAGGATTTTCCGAATCGACGTGGGCGACTCAGAAAATGAAATTTGGCATAATGAGCCAACTGATAGACGATAGCCGTCTTGTCAGCATAGAAGTAATTCCCCTTCACGATTTCGGAGAACGTTTGTATTCCCAAAGGATATCTCTTTGATGCCATAATCTTACTCTTAATAATTAATGTACAAAGATACAGATAATATTTCAGAAAACAAGCATTTTTCTGATTATTAACAATATATCACTGCAAAAATAGAACCGCAATTCAACAAAACATGCTTGAAATGGGGCGGTAACTTCCTTAAAAAACGAGTTACCGCCCCAGTTCAGGCATATTTTTATCTAAAATCCCTTGCGGAATTCAAATAAAAACATTATCTTTGTAGCCAAATATCAGAGCCTTAGGGCTAATTGTTATCATAAAATAAGACTTTACCATTATGCTACAAAAAATAATAGGACGCAAGGAAGAGCAGAAAACGTTGCAGGATTGCTATGAATCCAACAAACCGGAATTCGTAGCAGTCTATGGAAGACGACGCATCGGCAAGACTTTCCTGGTGAAACAATTCTTCAAAGAAAAGTTTGACTTCTATTTTACAGGAGCTTATCAGGCTACCAAGAAAGATCAGCTCTTTAACTTCAAGATGACCCTGGAATCATACTCAGGCGTCAAGCGAAAGACCCCTCAGACATGGCTGGAAGCATTCTTCCAGCTAAAAGACTATCTGGCTTCTCTCGGTGACAGACGAAAAGTGGTCTTCATCGATGAGCTTCCTTGGTTCGACACCTCACGCTCCAACTTCATCAGCGCTATCGAACTCTTCTGGAACCAATGGGCTTCAGACCAGAACCTCATGCTCGTGGTATGCGGTTCAGCCACCTCATGGATGGTCAATAAGCTGTTGGGAGACAAGGGTGGGCTACACAACCGGGTAACCCGCAGCATCTATCTTGCACCTTTCTCATTAGGTGAAACTGAGGAATTTCTGCAGAACAATCATATCGTATTCAACCGACACCAGACAGTAGAATGCTATATGATGCTAGGTGGCACGCCTTACTATCTAAACATGCTCAAAACCCATTTAAGCCTGGCTCAAAACATCAACAAGCTGTTTTTTGAGGAGAACGGTGAACTGAGAAGAGAGTTCGACTTCCTGTTCCGTTCGCTTTTCAAGGATAGCAGAAACTATCGTAAAGTAGTGGAGATACTTTCTCAAAAGGCAAAGGGCTTGACCCGACAGGACATCATCCGCGAATGCAAAATTCCTGACAATGGCGGACTATCAGAGGTATTGGATGATCTCTGCAACTGCGATTTCATCCGCCGCTACTACCCCATCAACAAGAAGCAGCGAGATGCAGTATATCAGCTCACCGACCTCTTCTCCCTATTCCACCTGCGCTACATCAAGAACTCCACTGGAATGGACGATACTTTCTGGACCGACACCATTGATTCGCCAAGTCATCGTGCCTGGTGCGGCTATGCTTTCGAGCAGGTATGCCTGCATCATATCAGGCAAATCAAACGTGCCCTAGGCATTGAGGGGGTTCAGGCATCCATCTGCTCATGGTCGGCACCTGCCAGCGTGGATTCTGAGGGAAAGAAGCGAGAAGGCGCCCAGATAGATTTGGTAATCGACCGACGAGACCAGACCATCAACCTATGCGAAATGAAGTTTTCGATGAAGCCCTTCGAGATTACTCCTTCCTATCTGGAACACATCATCTATCGCCGTGAGTTGTTCAGAGAAACCACTGGTACCAGCAAAGCTCTGCACCTCACCTTCGTTACGACTTACGGAGTGGCAAGAAATGCCCAATACGGCATGATACAGAGCGAGATTACAATGGATGACCTGTTTAAGCAATAAGTAAATCCATTCCAACTTATTGATTATCAATTAAATAATGTGGTAACCTTCATCAGATAACCCCCACCAACTCCTGTTCAATGTGGTGACCTTCATCAGATGAAGGTCACCAACTTTCTGTGCGAATTTTTAGTATTATGAGATATAAAACCATCTAAGCTATTTAACCAGGAGCTAGAAAAAGCCAACCTCCAATGTATTAATTGAAAGTTGACTATTTTCATTTATATTGTTTAGTATGACGAATTCTCTGTGCCTTCTTCTCATCCCTTCTCATCAGATACGGGGAAGGGGGCAGCTCTGGAAGCACATCATTTATAGCATCAATCTGCCCCACCACCTTCAGCAAGAGGAGAAAAGTGGCTAGCGAAAGATTGCCAGCTGTGCCATTCTCAAATTTATGGATGGTGGTCAAGCCAAGCCCAGTAAGCTCGGCTACCTCTTTCTGGGTGAGATTGCATCTCATTCTATATTCCTTGAATCTCACTCCCAGCAAGCGTACCAACTCTGGAGTAGAATATTCATATAAATCTGCCATAATCTTTCATTTATTTATCTATCATTATAATGATATTTATCCATTATATCAGCCTTTATCTTCAATATACTGATATTTATGTTTGCAAAAATAATAAAAAGAAATGAAACTGGCAAGCTTTCAAAAGATTATTTTCTATCTTTCTGTTTTTCTTCTGGAAAGAAAGAAAAAACTAAAAAAGACTAAGATTCAATCACATTTCTTAGCTTTTTCTTGCCTACTTCAGAAAAAAACGTATTTTTGCCACAGAAATATACAAACATCAAAATAATAGGAGGATATGAATATGGCAAGACCAATAAGAGAAACCCCAATTCTAATGGGTAAAGATGCTGAACGCTTCGTTAAAGAAATGAAGCGAGTGGAAAGTTTGACTCCTGATCAGAGGAGAGCTAATCGAGAGAAACTGCATGCAGAAGTTGAAGAAATCAACAAAAAATGGAATCTAACATATAATGCACTTTTAGGATGAATATTTATCGTTTTGATTCAGATAGGAACGATGACAACAAGTACACTAGAGCCATGTACTTCGACATGCTCGAATTATAAACAAAGACCTCAGGTGCAGGCATCAAGTATCGGATACCTACAACTGAGGTTTCTAGATTACCACAAAACAGGAAAAAATGAGATTAAACGTCTATTTAATTTAACCTCCATTTACCTTGTTTTCCGTGGCAGAGTATAGGATTTCCATCATTTCGTTAGCTATTTTATGGTCAGCAATTCGCATGACATTATTTGTTTCCGAGTTATAGCCAAAGAAGTTGATATTTCCATACCAGACAATAGCCTTGTCTATGACAGCACATTGTAGCGTTTGTTCCTTGTTGCAAACCACATCCATTCCAGCATTTGACAGTTCTGTCTCATTAGCCCCTTCCTCTTTTACATGTACAACCACAGAAACACCATCATGAAGAAGGTTTGCGAGTACAGACATGATAGAGGGTTTATATTTGAACTTCACTTTCGGTACTGCGATAACAACAGAATGTTTGGCTTTTGCCAAATCATTTCGGAATGCCGCTTCGTAATTGTTTTGCTCATATATCAATTCTTGGGATTTTTTATCTGGTGCTGGTGATGTCACATTCTTTCCATATCCAGCTTTAATATACCCTTTCAGTCGTTTACGATACATAGAGTCGCAAAGTGGAACACGAATATCCACATAATCATATATGTACACTTCACACTTTCCTTCATATTCTCTATGTAAACGCCCAGCATATTGCTCCACGTTTCCTTTCCAGGCTATAGGCATAGTAAGGAACAGGGTATCAAGGCGAGGATAATCGAAACCTTCGCCTACATACTTTCCTGTAGCTACAATCACAAGTGATTCTGATATGGGTATTGACTGTAGATTTTGTAATGCAAGACGTTTTTCTTTAGCAGAATCCGCACCAATGAGTTGTATAACATGATCGGCAAATGGCATTAGCATTTGTGCCAACACCTTGACATGAGCTGTACGAGTTGTCAGCACTAAAGGTGTTCGTCCTTTTTGAATTGCAGCCTTGACATCCTCCATAACGAATTCATTTCTAACCTTATCCCCGGATAACTCTTGCGTTATTTGAACATAAGTCTTGCGGTCTGATGTAATGCTTCGGAACGAGGTAAACCTTGGAATCAGCAGGCGTTTGAATCCTTGATTTTCCATTTGGCTCTTGGCATCAGAGGTGAATCTTATCTTTCCGCATTGCATAAATATAATAGGTTGATGTCCATCCTTTCTGATTGGAGTTGCGGTCAAACCATAAACAAAAGTAGCAGTCACTTGTCGAAGAACCTGCTCGAAGCTGACTGAAGATACATGGTGACATTCATCGACTATCACCATACCGTAATCCTTGACAAAAGGCTTTACTTCGCCTTCACTCAAACAAGATTGTATCAAAGCAATATCAATTATGCCATGCAGCGAGTTCTTGCCTGCGTATAAGCAACCAATGGCGGAAGTTTTCTTTTTCCTGCCTCGTTTTGTTTCAGGCTCTTCTATTGTTTCATCAATCTTAAGAAACGATTCCAACCGCTCCTTCCATTGCTCAAGCAATGCCTTGTTGTGAACAAGTATTAATGTATTGACCTTTCTCTTTGCTATCATTCCGATGGCAAACACGGTCTTTCCAAACGCAGTTGTTGCTGATAGTGTTCCGACATTATGCCCAGCAAAAGCTTCCATTGCCTTTTGCTGTTCTTCTCGAAGACTTCCTCTGAATGTAACCTTTATACTACGTCCGTGGTAAGTCTTGTCAGTAATCGAAACCTTGACATTATGCTGGGTTAGGATGTCACGAACCGCATCCTCACAACCACGAGGAAGAACAAGATTGTCGTCAGTTATTTCCGAACACGAAATGATACGTGGAATATTATACGTAGACAGGCGCATCCCTTGCTTCTCATAAAATTCAGGATTACGGAAAGCAGCCATGCGCTTGAAAACGTTCACGCATTTGGCAGACAGACTTGTCAAAGGTATATATAGCATGTTAGCTCTTGTCAGCACTATTTCCTTTGGATAACAGTCTGTTTGCATCATATCCATTTTAGGTGTTTCCCAAGGCTTTTCCTCACTAGTCTTCGAGAGTTCGCCCAATGTTGGCACAGTATGCAGCCGTAACAACATATCAAGTTCTACCTCCGACAACTTACGAATTTGTGATAACAATTCCCATTGGTCAGCATACGCATTGAAATCTTCATCAACGAATACACTGTTTCCTTTGCGTCGAGCCATCCCCTGTAATGGTAAGGCTACAAGATTGCCAAGACCACCTTCGGGCAAGGAGTCTTGGTTAGGAAAAAACCGGTCGTATGACTTGAAAGAAAGATGGACATCACTATTCATCGCCTCTGTAAGAATGGCATTTCCTAACTTTCGTGCCTTGAAAGCAGTTATTGGCATATCAAAGAATATCCACACATGAGCTCCATTGCCAGAACGTGAGCGCTCGATGTAACAAGGCACATTCCAAGTTTTGCAAACATTTACAAAAGAAAGCACATCATTCTTGTAGCCATGTTCACAGCTTTTGTCATCAAAGTCTGTGCAAAGAAAACAGCAAGTATTGTCCTTTCGTATTGGATAAAGTCCAATAACATCACGTCCCCATACATCCTTTCCAGCAAGATGATTGAAAACGTCATTGTATGTCAAAGGAGCGAACTGCCTGTTGGGACAATCCGCACACTTATATTTTCGTTTATCGCAAAATTCTCGATTCCATTCTCTCGTGCATACAGGCTGATAGCCAGACTTTTGGGTCGTACTACTATACCAACGCTTAGCAAAAACATCATCACGACCTTGGAATACACTTTGAAATATAGAAACTTTTTCTTGTAAAGAGAATTGGCATATAGAAACTGATGCTGCTTCTATACGATTAGAGTTATAAGTCTTTGATTCTAAACTTTCATATTCTATCCCATTCTTGTCAAGAATCGCTTTAAGTCTGGCATTTTCTTTTTCCAATTCTTGAATTCTTAGGGCAAGAGCACTTACATCCCTTGCGTCCATAAAGGTTCGCTCTCCCATCCATTCGGAAATCCAAGAGCTGCCAGATTTATCTCCGGATAATTGGAAAATAGCGTTTGCATCTTGACTAACATATCATTGTTAGGCGATATAATATCAAGGAAATACTTGATGATGCAGATTGTAAAATATACTCTTTGAGGGTTTGAGGGCTGTGTAATCCAAGGAAGTGCAATCCTTCTTGGAGATACAGGCATGATAGAACTTACCTTATTCCACACTCTTGAATGGTGGCAACAGGCATTTCTCAACAATGTCAAAGATGTTATCCAAGATTCCAAGACTATAGGTTGCAAACCAAAATAGTGAGAGATGCGCTTACGTATCTTGTCTGCTTTCAGATTACGATAAACTATGTTCACATTACCCATTGTCAGCAACTCGCCCAAAATCCATGATGGAGGATATGGGTCACAATAGCTGTTTTTGAAGTGCTTGACAAACTCTTCTGTTGATTTTGCGTATTCCTTATCAATGGTGTTTTTTGTATCTTGGAAAGTTCTTTGGTTGGCAAAATGAACCGAATTAGTCAGCCAATAAATATCCCCAGTTATCTGCACAGGAATATTCATAATAGCCCGACGAATGGCTATCTCAACTTTTTCAATTTCATAGAGAAGAAGCATACGCAACTTTTTGTCAAAGCGATAAAGATTCAGCACTTGCTGAAAAGTTGTTTCTTCTTTATACTGATGGGATTCTTTTGGAACTTTCAAGAATGGGTACATATAAGCAGAAAGACGATAGTACCCGATACTCTCCAAATATCGTACCGCCTTAGCTTCATCAGAAATGATAAGCCCGCGACTTTCCAACAGAGCCACCAAATCCGTCTCTGTCATATAATGTTTTGTGAAGTGCGGTATTCTTTCCATTAGCGTATTTTGAAAATAAACGTATACATACAAAAAAGCCCCACGCATTTGAGCATCGTTGAGAGGCTTGGTGGGAACTGACGCTGCAAAGATACGAATAATTATTGATAATACAAACTTTTGAGCAAGAAAATTCACACAAAAGTAGATTTCTTTGACACATTTGTATTTAATAATGTTAAATCAGACTTTAAATTCATACTTTTCCAGCCAAATAAAGTGGTTTCCAAGATAAAAGTGTTAT
>NZ_JBNPLT010000041.1:0-23211 GCF_050313615.1 Prevotella sp. SGI.167
AGAGACCTATTCTACGTATTAGACATTTTCACGTTTATCAAGCAAAAAACTGATAAACTCATCAGAGATATTAGAGATTTCTCCTTTATCATAGATTGTCAACAAATCAATGATAATGGAATCTCCTTCCTGGTAAAGATTATAAGTGAAATCTTAACCTTCATACTACGCCTCCTCTTCTCTAAGTCTTTTCAAAAATTCATCAGCATCCATCGGCTTAGTCCCATTCTTCTTATGAGCTTCCATTTCATCAAGAGCACGGTTGAGGCTTTCTGCCACATAGGCTTCCTGCTCTGCCTGGCTCATATATCTTTCCTGGTAACTATTTCCAGACTTGGAGATAGAACTGGCTAATTTTTCTGCATAGTCTTTGAGCTTGGCGACAAATTCGTCAAGCGTATATTGACCTGTAGAAGGTACTTGAAACTGAATATTAATCGTTTCCATCTTATTCCTTTCTTTTAAATTAATGCCACAAAATTAACGAAAAGAATTGGTAATGCCAAAGAAAAGGACGACTTTCTTCACTTTAAGACACAAAAACGCCATTCAGCATCAGATTTTAAATGATGCTAAACACATTATTCTATCTCCTCACACACCACCATATCCACGCTCCTGAATATCACAACTATCTTGTGAAGGCGGGTGGTCTTTACCTCTGTCTTCACCACATCACTATCTGCATAGCGATTAACCTGAGCGATGGCTGCCTCTCTCAGCTTCGCCACCTGCTCATCGGTGGCATCCGCCTTGCAGTATTTCAACTCCACAATATATGAATGCTCCATATCCGGATAATTCTCCAGGAGCGGACGCAGGAAGATGTCGGCATAACCTGCCTGGTTGTCCAGTTCTGAGATAGGACGATAGAACATATTCTGACAGGTCATCGCCAAGGTAAAGCCATGCACATACGACTCACCCTTCTGCCGGTCACGCTGCGAAGAATAGCGCTTGATGGCATCGGCTATAAAGCCGAAATAGGATTTATAATCACCATCATAAGCAAAGCCACTCTCCAAATCACTCTTCTGATAGGTATCGTAAGCCAGTTCGTTCTCCTTATAGGTGCTCAGCAAATAAGCATAGATCTGCTCTCTAACCACCTCGTTAGGAATCACAAACTTGGTCTTGCCACGATAGGTTCCATCAATGGTCAACATGCCAAAGTAAAAGAGCAAACTGACGAAATTGTCCGGATCGTTGATGCTCTCGGCAGGAAATCCCCTTTTCAAGTTTCCCGTAACAAATCCATCCGTAACCAGATGCTGGATGATGCTGGCATCATGGGCAAACTCCTTGTCGTGGCGGATGAGCATACGAAGCTTGTTATAATCAACACGGATGTTATCCTCTATCATATCACGAGGAATATCACAATTATTGTGAATATACTGGTCGATGAAATACAGCACCATCACAGAGTTATACATCGTTACCTGACCATATCTGTTGATAGCAAAGCAATAGTTATCATACCATGGCTTCATCACCTGGATAAGTTCATCCACGGAATGACGGAAAGGACAAACCGAAGAATAGTAGGTCAACATCTCCCGTACTTCTTCCTCCGTAAATCCCGTCATCTCGTTAAACTCGGCGCTCAAGGAATAGTTGGTGCCGATGTTGAAACCACTGGTCAAATCATCCATCGTCACAGGACTGACACCTGTTACGAAAACACGCTTCAGGGATGTACTTGTAGCCGCCTTTACCGCATCGAAGAAGAGACGCAGATAGCCTTCGCCATGCGTCTGCTTGCGATAACCGGTCATATATTGCGGCTCAGCAAGAATCTTATTGGTAAAATGATCGTACTCATCTATGAAGAGATAGATTTGCTGACCAACTTTCTTACACTCCTTACAGATATATTGCAATTGGTCGATACACCCCTCCTGCTTGTTCATTTCCTCCTTGATATTTTCAGGAAGATACTGCTGATAAACATCACAGAAAAAATTATAAGCCATGTTACACGTAGAATCCAATCCATCCTTATAATCGTCGATACCAGCTGATACTACCGAGAAATCCAGATTCAGCACCAAATAGGAATTACGCTCCGGGGTTGGATTCTTACCTATATAAAGGTCACCAAAGAGCTGTTCAAACTTATCCTTCTGGTTCACATCATAGTAATTCTGGAGCATAGAAAGGGTAAGGCTCTTGCCGAAGCGGCGAGGGCGAATATAAAAGAAAAACTTATTTGCTGCCTCCATTTCTTCTATGAACGGAGTCTTATCCACATAATAGCAATCATCCTTTCTAACATCCTCAAAATTCATCATGCCATAAGGGATGCGCTTGCGATATACGCGTTTCTTCTTCTGTTCCATATCTACTACTTTTTAGACTTTTTCTTTCTTTGTGCAAAACTACAATAATATTTCCTAACTACCAAAGAAAATGATGAGAAATCATACATTATCTTATTTTTTTCTCCTCACCCAAACCTTATGGCTGTGCCGACCCACAGAGCGGATAGAAACAGTCTCGTCATGGGCTATCTCCTTCAGCTCCAATGAGGCGGCTGTGCGGCTCAAGTTGTTGATGTAGGCATAGTCGGTAAGCCCGATGAAGCCTTTCTCATCGATGACATCCAGGGCTCGGGCGATACGCTCCTCTCGGGTATATTTCTTTTTCAATATCAGTTTTACGCCACCCATATCCCGCTCCAGATCACGGTCGGCTGCCAGCTTCACAGACTTGATGAAATCGGGAGATGCCTTGAAGTTCACATCTCTTACGCCTACCTTGCGATGGGTCATCTTGTCATCATCGCCCTGCATCTCCGTAGGCTTGTCATCCTCGAAGCCCAAGGATAGAGAGAAGGTACCGAGACCCTCCAGATTCACATTATAGCCCATGGAGAGCATCTCAACCAGCATATCTTCCACATCCATCAGCACTGCCTCCGTGGTGCTTGCCGAAATACCACGATGATAACCCTGCATCCTTTCGATGAATTCCTTGCGAGATAGAGTGCGGTTGACTACCATCTTGGGATAAACCTTACGCTTGCCGGTATGATGAACATCCGACATCTCCTGCAACTTGTACTTTACCATATCGATTCCTTTCCTTATTAAGTTCTACGTCATCATTTATAAAGAGAGACCGTAATCCAGGAAGAGATGGTTTGCATCCTTAAATGCATTCACCTATACTCTTAAGGATAATAGTCTTTATTATTAGAAGAAATCTATGTTCAGCAGTGTTGAATCTATGTTCAGCAGTGTTGAACTTAAGTTCAGCAGTGTTGAATATAAGTTCGGCACTGCTGAACATAACTTTCTCCACGGCAAAAATACAATTTTACCTAGAGATAAACAAGAATTTTTCAGGATTTAAACTAAATTAAACAAGGGAGCGGACGAAAGCATTGCCTAGTCCGCTCCCTTGTCTTCCAAGATATCATCTTTGATGTAGGAAAAGTAAAAAAGTACTATTTTGTTATATTACGAACGAAATGCGGAAAAGCCACTTCTCCTAATTCTGGTGTGTATTCAAAACCTTCGTAACTGAAGGCTGCCAATTCTTCTGGAGTAGCAAGTTGGTTGCTTAGAATGTATCTCACCATAGCTCCACGGCAGGATTTGGCCCACACAGCCTGCATTTTCAGCCTACCATCCTTCTGGCGAACATAAAAGAGGGGCTGGATGACTTTCACTTCCCTGCAAATTCTCTTCCAATCAAACAGATGTTCATATTCTGCCGTAGAGAGATGGATAAGTATGCCATCATCAGCTTTCACACTGTGGATAAGAACATCAGTCAGTTTATCTTTCCAAAATTGATTGACCGGCTTGTCGTTTGTAGCTTCAAGCGTCACGCAATGCTCCATACGATAAGGCACGATGCCATCCATCGGCCGAAGCAATCCATAGAGAAAGCAGGTAATCCAGAGATGTTTCTGGGCATACTGCAGGGATTCTTCTTCCAAAGTGTTGGCACGTAGATGCTTATACGCCTGTCCATTGTAGGAAAGTATGGCAGGCATCTTCTCTGCAGCCATAAAATTACGATAGCGTTTCCAGTTTTCCAAAGCTATCTTGTGGCTGCAATCAAGTTGCCTAGCCAATTCCTCTACGTCCAGCTTAGCCATTTCTTCAGCCAACATTTCTGCCACAGACTGGAAAAGTGGCTTTGAAACAGCTGCCCTATCTGCCTTATCAAACATGATTTTGGCATTTGCCAATAATATCTGCATAATACATTTATTTTAAAGGGTAACTCTTAATGATAGTTTTGCTGGCAAAGTTAATGAAAATATGACAAAACTCAAAGAAAAGTTCAATAAAAGTATAATATATTATAAATAAGAATGCCATATTGTACTTTATCTTGCATCGCTAGCTGAAATTTCTTCTGATGGGGGCTTCTCTCCCCCAAACCCCTCGGTGTTTTCTTGTATTAGATTATTTATTCTCATCTACCAGAAATTGCAGTTCTATGCTGAACTTGCGCAGTTTGGTGTCCAACATCTGATATCCTTCCTTGGCTTCCTTACTCCTGCCCAGATAGAATGCTGGATAATTGTCTAGATTGGCCTCTGTAATAGCCATCCAGTTATTCTCATCTACTTTTATCAAACCAGGTAATCCCGCATGAATATCTGTTTTAATGCTCTTTACAGGAGTTTTGACAAATATACCTTCCTGGGAGGACTTGTAGCTTTTGCCTTGGTTCTCATAGGCAAAACCAGGTATCCAGAGAATTGAAGACTCAGGCAGAGAATATCCTGTTAGTTCTTTCGTGATTTGCCGATTTCCCAATCTGGAGATACCATAAAGAGTATAGCGGAAAGCTACGCCATCATTCATTACACGGAATACAACATCCATGCGACGATATTGGTCACCATTTTCCTTCAGATTCAATGTGAGCTCTTGGCAAGGAACTTTGCATTCTGCATGCTTATTTCGTACAACAGGTATCCAGGACTCTATGCCACTCTTAACTTTAGCATCATTTTCTACGATAAAGTTGCCTTTCATTTCTTTTTCGTCTTTCAACTGAAATCCCATAGGAGATGGTGCGATAAGTGTTTTCCCATCCAGCTGTACCTAATAGGTTAACTGCTCTTGGTTTGAGATCATCAAGGCAATATGTCCATCAGGAGATTGCATAGAATACTTTTGTGCATACAATGGAGCTTCCATAAATATGGATACGAGAATTAAAATAAAGATTTTCTTCATATTCGTTAGAGTTTTTTCTACGAACATGCCTGAACAACAAGCTATTGTTCAGGCATGTATTATAATACTAAATTATTTTTTAAATTCTCAACCTTAATCAAGCTTGTATAATGTACATGCATGAGGATTGAGAGTTACACTAACTTTTCCCTTTACCTTTCCTACCTGCTTGTTAGACCATAGCAAGGTTGCACGCTTGGTATCCTTGATACCAATAGAGCTCATTGGAACCTGGATCTTTTGTGTCTTATTAGAAAGATTGAAGATAGCCAGATAGGTTGCACCACTGTTTTTGTCCTTAGAAGTAACGGCAAGCTTCTGCTCATCATTAAACAATTCCTTGACACTAGTACCATCTCTGTGCATCTTCAATACTCCCTTGTTGGTAAGCAATGACAATGTGAAAGGATCAATAGAAGGCAAGTCACCACCATACATCAAAGGGGAGCGGAAAATACTAAAGAATGTCATCAGTGAGTATTGCTCATCTTTGGTAAGACGAGTCATTCTGTCTTCTCCTCTTTCACCACGAATGGCAATATGACCGAGCGGAATCATGTCACAATCAGGCCAGGTTCCCTCACCGATATATGGATACCAATCATGGGCAACCTTTACAAGATGTGTAAAGTCCTTCCATACATCCCATACATCGTTTACCATTCTCCACATGTTGGCATGGCTGTCCACATGCTTGGCTGCTGCTACAGGAGTCTCACCTGGAGAGGTACTGAGCACGATAGGCCTGCCAGTTTTGTCGATAGCCTTTCTGATCATGTCGATTTCAGGCTGATGATAGTCTGGTGCAGACAGGTCGTCAATCTTGATGAAATCCACTCCCCACTCTGCATACATCTCAAATATGGAGTTGTAGTATTCCTGTGCTCCAGGCTTGGAAGCATCCACTGTATAATTGTCCTTCAACCACTTGCATCTACCTTCCTCACTGTAAATCTGGTCAGCAGTAATGCCGTTCGTTCCCTTAATCGGGAGATGACGCATCACAGCCACCTTAGGAATACCGCGCATGATATGGATACCGAACTTTAAGCCCTTGCCATGCACATAGTCTGCCAGTGCCTTGAATCCTTTTCCATTGGAAGAAGATGGGAAACGGTTCTCGGCAGGCTGATATCTACCATAATTATCAATGACATAAACTGGATTGCTCTCATTGTATCCTCCAGCCTTGTCGTTGGCAATAAACCAGCGGATATCCACCACGACATATTCCCATCCATGCTGCTTCAGGTTCTCAGCCATGAAATCGGCATTGGCCTTTGTCTCTTTCTCTGTAACTGTAGGTCCATAGCAATCCCAACTATTCCAACCCATAGGTGGGGTCTGTGCCCACTCGCGGAAGCTTTGCTTCTCCTGAGCACAGACGCTATTAACCAAAACCATGAACAAACTAACTAAAGTTATGACTGTTTTCTTCATACTGATACATATTTACTTGTTATATCCAGGATTCTGTACGAGATTTGGATTCTTATCCATCTCAGACTTCGAGATAGGCAACCAGTACATCTTGTCATCCCATTTACGGTCACCACCCACATCACTTCTCAACTTATCCACCTCATATGTCTTCTTTCCATCAGGATATTTCTTGATAGTGATGGCATGAACGGTAGAACCGAAGTATTTAGGAGCTTCCTTCCAGCGACGTACATCAAAGTAACGATGTTCCTCAAAAGCAAATTCAATGCGACGCTCGTTCTTGATAGCCTCCAGCAGATCAGCACCTGTAGCTGTGACAGCAGGCATTCCTGCACGCTGTCTTACTGGCTTCAATGCTTCTCTAGCACCTTCTTCGTCACCTGTGTGAAACAGCGCTTCAGCCTTATTGAGATATAACTCTGCCATACGGAGGTGGATCCAGTTGCGGGCACAGAAGTTCCATGAGTTCAAGGCATATCCCTCATCCATAAACTTCTTCATATTGTAGCCCGTTGGTGAAGCATTCCAACTGTCATTGCCAAACTTGGTGTCTTTTCCACCACCAGTGATATTGCCATTGCTGTCAACATCGAAGTAGGTTTCCACATTTCTGGTCATCCACTTGGCTCCATCATATAAGATAGTGGCATAGAATCTAGGATCACGGTTGGCATATGGATTTGCCTTTTCTTCCGGATTGTTCCAGTCGAACTTGCTGGCAACACCATCCTTTACCACTTCATAGGCATCCACCAGCTCCTGAAGAGGACAGTTGCCACCCCATCCACCATATCCGTTAGGATTGTTATACTGGTCACAGCTGGAAATACTCTCACCGCCAGCACTGTTGGTACCCATGCGGGCAAATAAGGTTTCCTTGTTTGCTGCGGTATTGTCCATGAATATCATCTGATAATTCTTAGAAGGATCACCATCCAGGTTGTAAAGCTCATATCCAGCGGTCTGTGCTGCATCCAGTGCTTCTGTTGCAGCCTTGGCAGCCTTTTGCCATCTGTCAGGTTCCGGGGTGGTATATCCCACCTCAGGAATCTTGACGTCCTCATTCATAAGAGGACTTGCTGCATAAAGCAGGATACGCGACTTGAGGGCCAAAGCGGCAACGCTGGTTGCTCGTCCATAGTCATCTCCACTCCAGTTAGCCGGCAATTCCTTGGCAGCCTGATCCAATTCGCCTACTAGAAAATCAATGCATTCCTTATAAGTGTTACGCTTCTGATCTACGATTTCATCTCGGTCATTGATGGAAAAGCTCTTGGTAATGATAGGCATGGCACCCCATCTGGCAATAAGATCCCAATACTCAAAGGCACGGATGAAACGTACCTGTCCCACCAACTTCGTTTTTTCAGCCTCGTCTGTGAAACCTACATTGTCCACACGCTCAAAGAAGATGTTGCAGTTGGAAATATTGGTCCACTTGGTACTCCAGGAACGATTGTCCCATCCCCACCAGGCACCGTTCATTCTACCTAGGTCAGTAGGACTCAAACGGGCAAAGTTATGGGTCTCGCAACCGCGCAACCAGGTAAGTTCCGTTTCATCCACAATAGAACTTTGCATGGATTCTGCACCATTAACTCCCACCTGATTGTATCTTGAATTGACGAATGCCTTCAAGAGAGCAGGATCCGACCAGAGGTCATTGTCAGAGATTTCTGTCAGAGGCTTTTTGTCCAAAATATCAGCACATGAAGCCAACATCGTGGTAGCCATCAATCCTATAGTAAGGTACTTAATATATAGTTTCATAATTCTTCTAATTAAAATGTGACGTTAATTCCGAAATTGTACACTTTTGACTGTGGAGTGTTCCATGCAGCCCATCCCTGACTGTTCTCCTGTGTCTCAGGGTCGATATTCTTGATACCAGTAAAGGTAAGAAGGTTATAACCCGTCAAGCAGAGGCGGACACCAGATATTGGAGTGCCCTTGAACCAGCTCTTAGGACAGTTGTATGCCAATTCAATGCTCTTCAAACGCAGATAGGATGCATTGTTGAGCCAGAATGAGTTACGGTAGTTACCACCACCGGTAACTGTTGCATCACGGTTATAGGTACGAGGATATTTGGCATTAGGATTGTCTTCCGTCCAGCGGTTGTCATAGAAATCCTTGGTAAAGTTACCGATGATACCAGCCTCCATGAAGGTATATTGCCATACATGGGCTGCACCCTGCCACAACATGTTCAAACTCCAGTTCCTGTAGGTGGTACCGATGTTGATGCCATACATGATTTCAGGTACAGCCGGCTTGTCCATTCTAACCTTGTCATCGCCGTCAATCTTCTTATCACCGTTCACATCTCTGAACTTGACATCACCTACACGTGCATCAGAAAGATGTGGATAGGAATCAAGATCATCCTGGGTACGGAAAATACCGATAGACTCATACATCAGATAGTTGCTGCCCTGTGTACCGATGGTCTTGCCTGTACGGCGCTGCCATTCCAAGGTTTCAGCAGGCTCGTCGATATAATCTATCGTACCATGGCTGTAACTGAAGTTACCACTCAGATGAAGTCCCCAGTCCTTGTTGAGCTGACGATTGTAACCAAGGGTAAGTTCTGTACCGATGCTCTTGCACTTACCGATGTTCTCATCAGGAAGCGAAAGACCGGCATACTCTGGAATCGCAGCATTGCGAGCTGTGAGGATATTGCTACGCTTGGTTACGAAGAAGTCACCCTCAAAGTTGAAGTAATCCAGGAATTTAGACTCGATACCAACGTTCCATGTATCAGCCACCTCCCATGTGATGTTAGGATTGGCGGTACGGTTGAGACGCAAACCTGTATTTGCTTTTCCACCATTGGCACCAAACACACCAGGATTGCTGAATGTATAGGCAGTTACATACTGGAATGCAGAAACCTTGTCATTACCCATCTGGCCCCATGAAGCACGCAATTTGAAGTAGTCCATCCACTTGACATGTTCTTTCCAGAACTTCTCCTCTGAAATGCGCCACCCCATGGATACACCAGGGAAGAATCCGAAGCGGTTACCCTTAGGGAAATTCTCGGAACCGTCATAACGCCAGTTGAACTGGAAGAGATACTTGCCTGCATAATCATAATCTACACGACCAAAGTAGTTGAGACGGGCGGTTTCGGATGCAGTACCGTCATTGGTTGCAGAATTGGAATCACCGGCAAAAAGCTCATCAATGGAAGTAGAAACAAAGTCCTGGCGACGACCAGAGAGATAGTCATAGCGGCTCTTGTATTGCTCCCACGCAACAAACGCACTCACATTGTGTACCAAATTGAATGTACGCTTGTAATTGATTCGGGCATTCATGGTGATACCCAAAGTCTGGTGCATGTTCTCCGACAAGACATTCTGCCCCTGCTGTACAGGAACATAGTCATTGTTCTCATACGAATAGAGATAGAACTTCTTCTGGAAATTCTTATAGAATACATCAGAACGGTCCACATAGAATCCTGCATCGGCAGAGAGACCCTTTGCCAACCAAGGCATCTCCAGATGCATGGTGAGGTCAGCATTCAGATAAGAACGACGGTCCCGCTGATACCCCATTGTATCATCCATACCGGTGGCAGGTGCGAAGTTATCCTGCTTGGAAGAAACTGTACCATAGCCAGTACCAGGATACCAGACATTCACCATCGGATTATATTTGATAAGATAGCGCCAGATATCTTCTGAACCGGTAACAGGAGAGTTGCGGTCTTCCTGACGGAAGGCTACATTCACGCTGAATTTCAAGAGATCCGAAGGAGTTATGTCAATATTTGATCTTAAGTTATACTGGTTATAGTTGCTGGCACTATTCTTGTAATAGTTATCCTGATACTGATAACCAAGAGAAACATAATACGATACGGTCTTGCCGCCGCCACTGGCAGAAACATTGTGCTGGGTTTGAACAGCAGGCTTGAGCATCAGGTCAAATGCATCAATATTAGGATAGTTCAAAGGATCACTTCCATCCTTGAACTTCTGAATTTCTTCTGCAGAATACTTACCTGGAGTGATTTCGTTCAGCAACTCTGCATACTGCCATGAGTTACACATCTCAGGTAATACAGTAGGAGAGCTGACACCTACATTACCTGTATATTGAACCTTGAAATCACCCTTTGAACCACGTTTGGTGGTTACCAAAATGACACCATTGGCAGCTCGGGAACCGTAGATGGCAGCCGATGCATCCTTCAAGATGGTGATACTCTCAATATCGTTAGGATCCAGACGTCCCAAAGAACCGGCACGGTCAGCCACGCCATCCACAACCAGCAAAGGAGATGCATTGCCGATGGTGCTTGCACCACGAATCAGAAGACCAGCGTCATCGTAACCAGGCTCACCACTACGGTTGTAAGAGATAAGACCTGGGAGACGGCCAGCCAATGTATTGGTAATGTTAGGAGTAGGAACAGCTGCCAGGTCATCACCCTTGGTAGATGCCATGGAACCTGTTACGGAAACTTTCTTCTGAGTACCATAGCCCACCACAACAATCTCCTCAAGAGACTTTTTGTCTTCCTTCATGATCACACTAAGTGATGATGAGTTGCCTGTTTTGATGAGCTTTGTGCTGTAACCTACATAAGAAACTTCCAGCTCATCACCAGGAGATACCTCAAGCGAGAAATTACCATCAAGATCAGAAATGGTTCCATTGCTCTCATGTCCCTTTACTCTAACGGTAGCACCGATGATAGGTTCACCGTTTCCGTCCTTGATGACACCTTTTACACGTCGCTGGTTTCCCACCTGCTGAGTACCTTCGTGCTTGACAGAAGCCTTTGAAATAATGACATTTTTTCCTTTCATGGTATAGGTTACCCCCTGACCTTTAAGGACTTGTCCAATAGCTTCTGCGCAATTGGATGCATTGACAGAAACACGTTTGCTGGTGTTTAGGTCTTTTGCTTCATAAACAAAAGAATAGCCGCAAGTCTGCTGCAACTTGTTAAGTGCCTGCTTTACCGTGACATTCTGCAAATTCACGCTCTGAGCCGAAATGCTCATGTTCAAGCACAAGGCAGCAGCAGTTAGAAAGATTTGTTTTTTATCCATAACAAATTTCGTTTAAGTTGTTAATGTTGTTGCTAAATTTGGCTTATAGACGATGTATTTTGCAAAAGGGGTAGTGAAAAGCATATTTTTTCTAAAAAAACTTTTTTTCCTCAATTTCCTACTGAATAATGATAGTCTTACCACTTATTTTATAGGTGAACTTTCCTGTTGCAGCAAGCGCCTCCATGATATCATACACATTTTGACTGTTTCTGTAAAAAACACCATAAAAATGGAGTGAGTTCTGCTTAGATGGAGATATCTTGAATTTGATAGAATAGCATCTTTCCAATACAGCTGCTATGTCCTTGAGAGACTCGCCATTAAAGGCAATGACACCTTTGGTCCACTGACCTTTGTTAACCAGAGTTTTTGTATCCTGCAATGTCATGGTACCGGTTTTCTTGTCAAGCACCACATGCTGGTTCGGAAGCAAGGTGATTTCCTGCTTCGATGCAACGCTTGTCATGTTCACCTTGCCTTCATCAAGAGCTACAAGAGCCTGCTCCTCCTGTGGGTAATCACAGAAGTTGAACTTTGTACCCAACACCTTGACGATGATGTTGGCAGAGTTGACGATAAATGGCTTGGTACTATCCTTCTTGACCTCAAAATATCCTTCACCTTCTATATTGACGATACGGCTATCCACTCCATATCCTTGCGAATATGAAATACTGGAACCTCCATTAAGCTTCACAATGGAGCCGTCCGGCAAGTTAACACTGGTACTGGAGCCATTAGGAGTGGCAACAACGATATCAGCAAAGGTGCTCTGCAGATTCTTCTGTCCTTGCTGATAAGACAGATAGGTGGCACCAAACAATATAAGGAGAGAGGCTGCTATACCGCCAATCCACCTATATATATGGTAGAAACGAGGATTCTCTTCCTTCTGATCCTCATCTGTTTCATCTGAGCCTTCTGAAATCTTATGCAAGAAACGCTGGTAGGCAGCCTTGTAGTCGTAGCTGTCCAGCTCATCATGGGTAGTACTGGCTGCCCAGATTTCCTTCAGTTCATCAAATGTTTTTTTAGCTTCCTTAGACTGACGGATTTCGTCTTCAAGAAGAAGGATTCCTTCTGAATCGAGATCACCGGTAAAATATCTTATAGCTAATTCTTCAAATTGTATTTTGTTCATATTCTTGATACGTTTTACTTATTGACGATGTTGTGGTAAAGAAGTGTTGTGAAAAATATATCTTTTTCAGTTCATTAACAAAAATAAGGATAAAGCTATAAGATAGTGCTCCAGTTTCTCTCGCAATATCTTGAGTGCATTCTTGAGATGATACTTTACTGTATTGACAGAAATGCCTAATTCTTCTGCAATTTCCTTGTTTTTCTTGTTTTCCATCCTGCTTTTTAGGAACACCTGCCTGCATTCGGCGGGAAGTGCTTCAATAGCCTGGATTACTTTTTCCTCTAGCTCTTTGGAGAGAAGAGTTCCATAAGGAGAATCACCGGCAGTTTGGCTATCCATATAATAGCCAGCTTTATCCGACAAGCTAGATATGGGCTTTTCATTTTGGTTTCTCTTAAGCTTGAGCGTGTCAAGACACTTATTCCTTACAGCCATTACTAAATAGCTTCTGATGGATTTGGTGATATTCAAACTTTCACGATTTTCCCATAAGTGGTAGATAACATCTTCCACAACAGATTCTGCAGAAAATCTATCATGTAGATAGAAATTGGCAAAATGACACAATATGGCATAATGGTTCCTGTAAAGAATGCCATATGCTTTCTCATCACCGGCTTTCAGCAGTTCGTAGAGAATTTGTTCATCAGAGTTCATATTTTAATTTTATATTTTGCACACCCAAATTCCGCAACACTCATTTATTCCATAAGCACCCAAGCTACAAAAATGACTCAGGATTTTTCCATCCAAGAACTTTCACTCACCTAAGTGCTGCAGTTAGAAAACAAGCTAAATTCTGAATGTCAGACGCAAAAGTACGAATAAAATTCGAATAAAATATCTATTTTGGAGAAATATTTCCGATTCTGACCGTTTTAAATCTGTTTTTTCTTAAAAGACATACTCTTCACATCCACAAAAAGAGAGAAACCAAGGAGCATAAGCTACTCGATTTCTCTCTGGAGATTCTATTTTGCAGTTGTGATTTAAAGAGGCAACATTCGTAGACGTTGTCCTACAACTCCTTGAGCAAGGCATCCATCTGACGGGTACTGTAGAGCAGTTCTTCCTCCCAGGCTCCCTGACCTACACACATGATGACTTTCCCTTCGACCGGTGACCGTTGGTTCAGGGCGTATTATTTCACGATTATCTCATCAACAAACAGCCAGCCGCCGAAGCTGCTTGGCTTCGCCTGAACACGGATGTAGCGGGCTGTCTTGCTGCCCTTCCAGGTTAGCGTCTTGAAATTCAGAATCGGCTCCTTGCTCGACTCATACTTCTTGTCAAATACCTGGGTGAAGTTCTTACCATCCTCACTTACAGATACGGTATATTGAGAAGGATAGAAAATCTCAGGACCGCTGCTCTGCATGAAATCGGTGCCTACTCTGCTGATTTTGGTAGATTTGCCGAGGTCGATGGTCACATCGAAGCAATCCTTGCCGATAAAGCCCTGCCAGCGTCCGTCGCCATGAGCCCAACCACCCATGTTGCCATCTACCAGCGTCTTTTCGCCAGCCGCAGGATAGTAGCGGTTGTAAGCATGGTTATAGGTAACCTTGGCACCCACTGCCTTATGCTGCACCGGCTTCATCTTCTCCTTGCGCTCACCAATCTCCTTCTTCAGCTCGAATGGGTTCACGCCTTCAGCCTTCAGATGTTCCACCTGCGCCAGTGCACGGGTCTTGAACTCAGGATAGTTCTTGGTCTTGGTTCCGTTCCAGCCAATCTCAGCCAGAGCCAAGGCACGAGGATAAAGCATATACTCGGCATACTCTGGAGTAGGAATATGCTCGGTCCAGAGATTCGCCTGCACACCCGTAATCATATTGCGTTCAGCCTCAGGAAGATCGCTTCCCGGCACGTAGCTATACACCTTCTCGGTAGGAATGAAACCGCCATTTGCCACTGGCTGGGTGCCCGGCGCATCCTGATACATATCAAAATAGCAGTAAGCTCCCGGCGACATCACCACATCATAGCCATGCTTGATAGCCTCGTGTGCCAGTTCGGTGCCACGCCAAACCATCACGGTAGTATTCTTGGAGAGATTTCCGGCAATCACCTCATCCCAACCCACGAGCTGTCTGCCATGCTCGTTCAGGAACTTGCCCATGTGGGAAATGAGATGAGCCTGCAATCCATCCACGTTGTCGATGCCCAGCTCCTTCATCTTCTTCTGACAGAGGGCACAACTGCCCCATGACTTCTTCGCAGCCTCATCGCCACCCACATGGATGTAATGAGATGGGAAGATATCCATCACCTCCTTCAAGACATTCTCCAGAAAATCGTAGGTTCCGATATTGCCCGGACAGAAATCTGCCTGCTTGTAAGGCTCATGGGTACAGGATAACTCAGGATAGGCAGTAAGCACTTCCTCAGAATGACCCGGCATCTCGATTTCCGGAACAATGGTGATGCCACGCTCGGCAGCATATTTCACCAGGTCGCGGAGTTCATCCTGGGTATAGTAACCACCCTCGGCACCCTCGCAGCCCTGCTCCAGATACTTGTTGCCATTGGCATTCCAGTCTTTCCATAACTTACCCGAACGCCAGGCTGCAAAGTTGTTGAGTCGAGGATAGCGCTTGATTTCAATGCGCCATCCGGCAGCATCGGTCAGGTGGATATGGAGACGGTTGAACTTGTATTCCGACATCACATCAATCTGCTTCTTGAGGAAGGAAATAGGGAAGAAATGACGGGAAACATCAAGCATCAATCCTCGCCACTTATAGGCAGGGGCATCCACGATGTCGCAGCATGCAATGCCCTTCTTGGTGGTAAGCTGCTCCATGGTCTGCCAGGCACGTAGGAAACCCTCGCTGCTGGCGGCACTGATTTCAATGGCATCAGGTGCCACATGAAGCTTGTATGCTTCCGGCGAAGAGGCGTTGGCAAGCTTGGTGAACTTCACCACCCGCTTGGCAGCATCGTTCACCTTGGCATTCCATGCCTTGGTATAGATGTTCTCGGCATCAGCGCCTACTTGGTTTTCTACTTTCACACCGTCGCTGGTGTTGAATACGCCCTTGCCCATCGTAACCTGCTGCGGTTTCGGCAACAGATTCTGAGCCTGAATCGGAGATGAAAGCAATAATGCCCCGAAAAGGGATAATAGATAGTTGGATTTTTTAGTCATACGGCTTATCTATAAATGATTAATATCAGTCCGCTAAGCTATCGACCTATTGTCTCTAACTTAGCGTACTATTTTGAAACTTATCGTTCTACTTTCTCGATGATTTTCATACCCTCTTCCACAGCCTTCATATTCAGTGGAATCAGGTTGTGATAGCGCTCTGGCAACGACTTGTAGAGTGCCTTGTTCAAACCGTCGGTGCTCACCACTGGGCAAACCTTCAGCAGTCCGCCCAATACAATCATATTGAACACCTTTGAATTCTTCATCTCGGCAGCCTTGTCCATCGCATCAATGCGATAGATGGTGATGTCCTTGCGCTGTGGAGGATTCATCACGCCATAACCATCGTAAATCAGGATGCCGCCGGGCTTGATCTTTGGCTCAAACTTATCGAGCGATGGCTGGTTGAGCACGATGGCTACATCATAATGGCTCAGGATAGGCGAAGAGATGCGGCTGTCGCTCACAATGACCGTCACGTTGGCTGTACCGCCACGCTGCTCTGGTCCGTAAGCCGGCATCCAGGTCACCTCCTTGTCTTCCATCAGTCCTGAGTAGGCCAGGATCTTTCCCATCGAAAGGACACCCTGACCACCAAAACCGGATATAATGATTTCTGTCTTCATTGTTCTTACAAATTTGTTGTATCCTTCAGGTCACCCTTAGGATACTGCTTAAACATATTCTCCTCCATCCACTTGTTTGCCTCAACAGGTGAGAGCTTCCAACCGCTGTTGCAGGTAGAAACGATTTCTACCAGGCTGGAGCCCTTGCCCTGCATACTTGCCTCGAACGCCTTGCGGATGGCCTTCTTCGCCTTGCGGATGCTTGCCACGGTCTCCACACTCTGGCGGGTTACGTAGCAGGTGCCCTGCAGATGGCTGGCCAGTTCGGTGATGTTCAGAGGATAACCATGAAGGTCTGCCTCTCGTCCGTAAGGACAGGTAGCGGTTTTCTGACCCAGCAAGGTGGTTGGAGCCATCTGTCCACCGGTCATACCATAGATGGCATTGTTGATGAAGATGATGGCGATGTGCTCACCACGGTTCAGGGCGTGGATGGTCTCGCAGGTACCGATGCACGCCAGGTCGCCATCACCCTGATAGGTGAAGACGAGACGGTCTGGCCACAGACGCTTGATACCCGTAGCCACAGCAGGAGCACGACCATGCGCTGCTTCCTGCCAGTCGATATCCAAATAGCGATAAGCGAATACGGCACAGCCCACCGGACAAACACCCACCGTCTTATCCTCCATGCCCATCTCCTCGATGACCTCGGCAACGAGCTTATGAACTACGCCATGCGAACAGCCCGGACAGTAATGCATCGGGGTATCGTTCATCAGCGTAGGCTTCTTATATACCAGATTCTCTGGTGAAATTATATCATTCATTTTATTTAATGTTTAATTTATAATTTATAATGTATAATTAGGCATACGCCTTTGCCCGAAGGCTTATCATTCATTATTATTTGTACATTATTAATTGTACATTATTCATTATAAATTATTAATTGTTTCAGCGCTTCAACGATTTCCTCTGGCTCTGGTACGATACCGCCCAGACGGCCAAAGTGCTCAACAGGAGTCTGTCCATTCACAGCCAGGCGCACATCCTGAACCATCTGCCCTGCATTGACCTCGGCAACCAGGATTCCCTTCTTGGTCTTGGCGAGTTCATGAATCTCCTTCTCAGGGAAAGGCCAGAGGGTGATAGGACGGAACAGTCCCACCTTGATGCCCTGCTCTCGTGCACTCTCGATACTCTTCTCGGCGATACGTGCCGCACTTCCGAAGGCTACGATCACATAGTCGGCATCCTCCATCTGCTCGGTTTCATATCGAACCTCCGTTTCACGAATCTTCCTGTATTTCTCCTGAAGGGCGATATTGCGCTGCTCCATCACCTCTGGCTTGAGTTCCAGAGAGGTCATGATGTTGACAGGGCGACTCTTAGGACGGCCGATGGTAGCCCAAGGACATTCCTTTGCAATCTCCTCCTCGGTACGGCGAGGTTTCATAGGTGGCAGCACCACCTTCTCCATCATCTGTCCGATGACGCCATCGCTCAGGATCATCGCCGGGTTACGGTACTTGAAGGCAAGGTTGAAGGCAAGATCCACGAAGTCTGCCATCTCCTGAACCGAAGCCGGAGCCAGAACGATGACGTTGTAGTCACCGTTACCACCGCCGCGGGTTGCCTGGAAATAATCACTCTGCGAAGGCTGGATGGTACCCAGTCCCGGACCGCCACGCTGCACGTTGACGATGACGCCCGGAATCTCAGCGCCTGCCATGTAAGAGATACCCTCCTGCATCAAAGCCACACCCGGACTTGACGAAGTGGTAATCACACGCTTGCCTGCGCCGGCTCCACCATAAACCATGTTGATAGCTGCTACTTCACTCTCAGCCTGCAGAACCACCATACCTGATGTCTCCCAAGGCTTGAGCAGAGCCAGCGTCTCTATAATCTCACTCTGAGGTGTGATAGGATAGCCGAAGAAGCCATCCGCACCACATCTGATACAGGCATGGGCTATCGCCTCATTGCCTTTCATTAATGTTACTTCTTGATTTGCCATTGTTTAGTCCTCCTTCTTTCGATAAACTGTGATGCAACCGTCTGGGCAGACGATGGCGCACGAGGTACAGCCAACGCATGCTTCAGGCACAGCCGCCTCTACATAGCGATAACCATGCACATTGACCTTCTTCTCAGCCAATGCGATGACATGATGAGGACAAGCCTCCACGCAGAGCAAGCATCCCTTGCAACGCCCGGTGTCGACTACAATAGCCCCTTTAATCTTACTCATATTCTAATCTTTTTCTAATTATCTTTACTCAAAGAGTAATCAAACTGCCGCTGTCCACATGCCAGTTGTTATGGATTGTAGTAGTCTTTGCAATAGAAGTTCATGATATCATCCAGCATCTCCTTTGCCGCTACAGCCGGACTCTCCGGGTCCAGCGCTATCGCCTCCATATAGGAGTCAAGAGCACGCTTAAAGTCGCCTTTCTTCCGCCAGGCGTTACCTTGCTGATAATATTCTTCTGCTGTCATTTTACTCTGTACTATTTTTAATTTTGCTCTGCGAAAGTACGAAAATTATGCTAAGAAAAAGAATAAAAGCCTAAGTTTTAAACTATATTAATGTAGTTTTTCTAAAAAATGCGCACACTATATTTCAAGTGTGCAATTTTTCAAGAACGATGTGTGTTATTTCTAATATTATATCCTATTAAAACACAATTCGCCATTTACCGCAGTTTCTTATGGTAAATGACGAATAATACGATACCCCGCAAAACGAGGTAGAGAATAAAGGCTAGCCACAGGGCATGATTGCCCAGCACAGGATGCAGACCGAAGTACATTCCGAAGAACGAAGCTGAGGCAATGGCAGTAGAACAGAGCATAGACTTCGACTGGGTGATGCCGATGAAGATGCCGTCAAAGACAAACGCCGACATGCCTGCCAAAGGAATGAGTACTGCCCACCCCAGATATTCGCCCGATGCTGCAACTACCCGCTCATCGCTGGTAAGCAAAGCCAGGAAGTTCTCGCCACCTATTATATATAATAAGGTGAAAAGGATGGCGACAACCACGCCGAACCCCATCGTCCGCCTGACCACCTCCCGGAATGCCACCTTGTTGCCGGCTCCGTAATACTTGCCGCTCAAGGCCTCTGCCGCATAAGCAAAGCCATCCATGAAATAGGAGAAGATGGTGAAGAGCGTCATCAGCAGCGTGTTGACAGCCAGCACCAGTGTACTCTCCCTCGAACCTGCTGCCGTAAAGAAGAGGTTCACCGCCACCAGACATACGGTGCGGAGGAAGATGTCTCTGTTTAAAGAGAAGAATCGCTTCAGCGGTTCAGAGTCGAAGAGATGCTGGCGATAATCATACTTGCCCAACCGGCGATAGTAAAGCCGATAGAGCACGCATGCCATCAGAAATCCCCACCATTGGGCGATGACCGTTCCGAGTGCCACGCCCTCTACCGTCATCCTGCAAACAAAGACGAGCACCAGGGAGGCAACGATGTTCACCACATTCTGCGTCAAAGACACCACCATCGGAATACGGGTATTCTGCATACCGATAAACCAGCCGGTGAATCCATAGAGTCCGAGTACAGCCGGTGCTCCCCAGATGCAGACATAGCAGTATCTGCGGGCCAGCTCCACCACATCCGCTTCCGGCGACATCGCCCACAGTCCGCATCCGATGAGCCATCTCTGAAGGATAAAGAACAGGAATCCTATCCCTACGCCAATGCCCAGGGAACGAATCAGGAGTCTCATCACCTCAGGCAAGTCTCTCCTGCCCAAAGCCTGCGAAGTCATTCCGCTGGTTCCCATCCGCAGGAATCCGAAGAGCCAGTAGATGACATTGAAGAGCATCGAGCCCACGGCAATGGCTCCTATATAAGCCGCATCGCCGATATGCCCCACGATGGCGACATCCACCAAACCCAAAAGCGGTACCGTGATATTGGATATTATCGACGGTACCGCTAATTGTAATATTCGCGAATTCATAATTAAGAATTAATAATTAAGAATGTACATTCTGAAAATGGCGAAAGCCTAATTATTAATTATAACTTATTAATTATAAATTAAATCTTAAATTTCGCCGCCTGTTCCTCAATATAGGCAGCATCGCTGAAGTAGTCGATGCGCATAGCCTTGCGAACCTCGTCCATGGTCTGGGCTGCAAACTCGCGGGCATCCTCACTACCCTTCTTCAGGATGTTGAATACCTCTGGGATATCCTGCTCAAACTCATGACGGCGGGCACGGATTGGATCGAGCATCTTGTTGATCACGCTGTTCAGGAACTTCTTGCAGGTACCGTCACCGATACCACCCTTCACATACTGCTCCTTCAATTCATCCAAAGTCTTGAACTCTGGCCAGAACTCAGCAAAATCCTCAGGAGTAGAGAATGCCTCCAGATAAGTGAACACGGCATTTCCCTCCAGATGTCCAGGCTCTTCCATGCTCATGCGTGGCTCACCGTTAGACATCTTCTTCACCTTCTTCCAGACGGTCTTCTCGTCATCGCTCATGTAGATGCAGTTGCCGAGACTCTTGCTCATCTTCTCCTTACCGTCAGTTCCAGGAAGACGACGGCAGCAGGCAATCTCTGGAAGCAGGATTTCCGGCTCTACCAATACAGGTGCATAAGTCTGGTTGAAGCGGCGAACCAACTCACGGGTCACCTCCAGCATAGGCTCCTGATCCTCACCGGCAGGTACTGTTGTAGCCTTGAAAGCGGTAATGTCGGCAGCCTGGCTCACAGGATAGCAGAAGAAACCGAGCGGAATGTTTGCCTCAAAGTTACGCATCTTAATCTCAGTCTTCACGGTTGGGTTACGCTGAACACGAGATACTGAGATAAGGTTCATCAAATAGGTAGTCAACTCTGCCAACTCCGGTATCATACTCTGGATATAGAGAGTACACTTCTGTGGGTCGAGACCCGCAGAAAGATAGTCGAGTGCCACCTCTGTGATGTTCTGGCGAATCTTCTCAGGATTGTCAGCGTTGTCTGTCAAAGCCTGAACGTCTGCCATGAATACGAACATTCTGTCAAAGTCACCAGCATTCTGAAGCTGTACTCGGCGCTGCAGAGAGCCGATGTAGTGACCCAGGTGAAGTTTGCCTGTAGGACGGTCGCCCGTCAATATAATCTTTCCCATTTTCTTGCAATTTATTATTAATTTTGTGCAAAGGTACAACAAAATATCGAGAAAATACCAAAAATACTGAAAAATTAAGCCATATCCCCTATTTGGTGATGGCATCAATCAGGATATCATTGGTCTGGTCTATCTGGTCTGCGTTAATACTCTTGAGATAAATTTGTGTTGTTTTTTCCGAATTATGTCCCATACTGTCACTGATTACGCTCACGGGAACATTCTTCTCCTTGGCGTTGGTAGCCCACGAATGCCGGGCAACATACATCGTCAGTGTGATGTCGATATCTATCAGTTTGGATAGCTTTTTCAGGGTCTTGTTAATCAGACATTGCCGGTAATGCCTCTGCTGCCGGAGACTTTTCTCTGCATGGTTGTCCAGGATGCCCAGCAGATGTTTCCCGTCGAGCGAAGGATAACGGTCCACAATGTCCTGCATGCTCTGCCGCCAGGCTATCCTCAGTTCCTGCCCCGTCTTCCTTCGTTTATAGATAAGGTATCCGTTGCGGATATTCGACTTCTCCAGACAGGCGATATCCACGAACGACATGCCCCTTGTATAGTAGCTGAACAGGAATAAGTCTCTGGCAAACTGCTGGTTATAAGTTTCCAGTTTCAGTTGTGTCAGCTGCCGGATAGCTTTCTGCGAGATGGCTCGCTTACTCGTCTTCGTGGTTCGGGTAAAGGCACCGGCAAAGGGTTTGCGGTCGGGAATCTCCAGTTCCTTCACGGCACTGTTGTAGATGGCGCGGAGCCGTCGCATATAGAAGGAGATGGTATTCAGCGTCAGTCCCTGATGCTTCAGATAGCTCTCGTAGGCACCCACCACCAGTTCGTCGAGTTCGCACAGCAGGATATCCTTCTGTTTTCTGAACTTCATAAAGCTCTTCATTGTACACTGGTTGATATCAGCCGTACGATATTGGTAGTTATCCTTCAGTCTCTGTCTGATTTTTTCAGCATAGTCACCCAGTTTTACTCCCCTATTCGGGTTCGATTTTTCCATCTTTTCCATTTCATCCTGTGTTTTTGTTATCACAGAATATCCGTGTTGTCCAGCCTTACTATTAAACCTGATGATAATCTCATCATCTTTTTTCATCTCAAAATCGTCTGGTAATTCTATTCTAAGTGTCATATTTTTGCGTTATTTTTGAATGAAGAACAAAATTACGCCAAAAATGCGAGAAATGAGAAAGTTTAGGAGTAAATAATGCAAAAATAAGAGGAAAAAGCATAAAAAAGTCCCCCCAGCAGAGTTGTCTCCCGCCGATCTCACAGATTCCCACGGATTTTTTACCTTTAAAAGTCACGCAGATTTTTTACTTTTGTACCTTTAAAAGTCCCACAGATCTCACAGATTCCCACAGATTTTTTACCTTTTTACTCTTTTACCTTTTTACCTTTAAATAGTTCTTTTACCTTTAAAAGTCCTTGTCCCCAGGCGGTCCCATCCCGCAAAAC
>NZ_JBNPLT010000042.1:0-22286 GCF_050313615.1 Prevotella sp. SGI.167
TTATTATCATTATAGAGTTTTCAAATGCAAAAATAAGAAAATAAACAGTAACCACCAACACTTTCTTGATTTATTTTCGGAATAAAGCACAAAAATGCAGACATCAGGCAAATAAAGCAAAACCTTTTACTTCAGATACAGACAATAACACCTTTCATATCATAACAATCCCTAAAAATAACTCTCAACTCGATTTTTCTTAGTATCTTTGCCACGCAAACAATATTTGTTCAACAATAATAAAAGATATTAAACAATATGAAACTCAAAATACACTTCAATCATAAAGAGGAACTTTGGAACTCCTGGTCGCATGCCGGTGGTATTCTCTTGGGTGTTGTCTTTGGAGCCATTTTCCTGTATTGGTGCTTTACGCAACATAACGGATGGGCCACAGCTGGTATTATTCTCTACCTGTTTGGAATGTTGATGTCGTACATCGCCTCAACAACCTACCATGCCATTTCTGCCTGGAGCAAATGGAAGGAGCGATTGCGCAAGTGGGATCATGCAGCCATCTATTGGCATATTGCCGGTTCTTACTCGCCTATCACTTTGATAGCGATGCGCGATCAGGGATATTGGGGATGGAGCCTTTTCATCTTTATCTGGACCTGCGCCATTGCCGGAACCGTCATGAGCTTCGCAAAACTCAAGGATCACAGCAACTTAGAAACGATTTGTTTTGTAGGAATGGGGTTATCCGTACTCGTGGCTTTCAAGCCATTGATAGATTCGGTTTCACCAGCCACAGTTATCTGGATTATCGCAGAGGGCGTCTGTTACATTACGGGAGCCGTTTTCTACAGCATCAACAAGAAGCGATATATGCATTCGGTATTCCATTTCTTTGTTTTAGCAGGAAGCGTTTGCCACATTATCGCAGTTTGGGATATCCTCATGAAATACATCTAGTATTTTACGGAAATATTTCCCACCAAGAATCACTTCTATACATTAATTATATATAGAGATACATAAATACCCGTTGGCTGAATAAAATTAATTATTTTGCCAACGGGTATACCTTATTATATATAGGAGATTTTTGGTTATTTATTCCTCCTTCTCCATTTTTCTGGTGAAAGCTGTAGCTGATGATACCAACTACAGTTTCTTAATAATAGTCTCCAACTGCTCACCCAAGCCGATAGTATATCCTTGAGAGATATAAACCACACGGTTGAAGGTATCAGAAAGGATGAACATAGGAAGGAGATTAGCATTCTGAAGCTTCATGTTAGTAACAATCTGCTTGCGGATAGCCCCATCCTTGTCGAAACCAAAGATGATATTCTTTGGCAATCCAGGGAATTCAGAGATTCTGAATTTCTGAGCAGACGCCTCATCCTCGAACAGGAGAACGATAGGACGATTCCATTTCTCAAAAACCTGAGCCACTTTGGCAATATCCTTCAAAGCATGATTAGTAGGTTCCTGACCAACACCAATCACTCCCGTAATGAAGTATCCACGACCAGTCTGACTGAGAAGACTTACCTCCTGAGCATTAGCTGTAGCAGATGCAAAGGAGCCACCATTTTCCTCTGGGCTAGTCAACAACATGAATTTCGACTCTGAGTCGAAATTACCAATCACAGTAACCTCAGTAGAAGAAGTACGTAAGTGCATATCAATGACAGTTGTACCGCCCTTTTCAACATGGAACATCTGCATTTCTGCAAGCACGCCACCATTGGCAAGACGAGTACCGGTAACAAGCGAATAGTCGCCTTCATCCAATTCCACCCCATTTTTAAAGGTACCGCTCCAAGTGCATCCCTCCTCAGGATATTCCAAGAGAGAGGTAGAACCATCAGGATTAATGCGATGCAAGGTGAAGTGGCTATAATATTTAGGATCATCAATAGCTCCATTATCAGCATATTTCATAACGAGTTTGCCTCTTGCAGCCACCTCCTGTTTAGCATTGTCGAAATCAACGTCAATCCATTCGCCTCCATTTGCATTCTTATACTGTGTTTTCTTAGTCACCTCATCCACCTGAGCCTCGATACCCAAACTTCTGGCAACATCCACGAAGAATACCTTGCGAGAACGGGCATCGGTAAGGCGAGCACGATATACACCGATAGGAGTTTGAGCAATCTGGAGCGCCTTCTTATCAGGATTGATACGGATATTCTTCTTCACCCACTCAACCAAGAGACTTGGATTGTTCTTGAAAGCAACCTGCTTCTTGGCAAATTCCTTCTCAAAGAACTGCTTGAATGGAGTAATGATCATCTCGTTTTCTACACGTGGAGACAACTGGTCGCTCTTGGCATTGAAGTTATCTTCCAGGATATCCATCTGCATATCTCTCAAATCCTTGGCGCTCAATGTACCGAGCAAGCCAATGGCACGATTCAGATTATCCTTATGATTAACCAGGAAAGAAAGGATAACGCGATGGTTACCGCTTGAACCTACCAGGAATTTCACCATCTTCTGAGTATTCTCCTCAGAACCAGAAGCAAGACCATTATCCTTCAATGCCTGCAATGCACTTTCCTTGTTATAGAAGGTAGCAAGATAAGCATGGCGGATAGAATCTTCGTAAGCAAAACGCTCTAAGTTTTTAGCTCTTGCCTCAGGAGAAACTTCAGGAATATTGGCTTTCTCTGGAGGAGGAACGATATCGAATGAATCTCTGAAGAATACCATCTTGGCAGAAGCTACCGCATTAGATTGCTGAGAAGCACTCATCTGCTTTCCAACCTCATAGGTCATTTTTACGGTTATTGCCTTGTCTTTCCCGAAAGAAGCCTTGGCAAAACCATATTTACCACCCTTGGAAGCCCAGATCATCATATCACCCTTGCCGGCAGAAAGGAATGTCTTGCCGTCTGCAGCTGTATATTTGGTAACTACTGTGTTAAACTCGGCGTAGTTATAAATCTTGAAATCTACTCTCGCTCCATCAACAGGATTGCCTGCTGCATCTACGATATTGAAATCGATGCGAGCTGAAGAACCATAGTTGTCGATGAGGTTGATTTCGGTATAGTTAGAGGTGCGGAGCATCACTTCCTCCGGACCATTATAATCACCGAAAGCCTTGGTATGCATCAGCATGGCACGTGATGCAGGAGCATTAAACCATGCCAGATTCAATACTGCTTCCGGCTCACAGGCTCCCAGGAAGTACCAGGTACCATCAGCCCAAGCCTCTACCCAAGCGTGGTTATCATCAGTATGTGCCCAGCGAGGAGTATAAACCTGGCGTGCAGGAATACCAATAGCTCTCAATGCAGCCACGGTAAAAGTACTCTGCTCACCACAACGTCCGTAAGCCGAACGAATGGTAGAAAGAGGTGCTGATGTACGGCCATCTGATGGCTGATAAGTAACTCGTTCATGACACCAGTGGTTTACCTCGAGGATGGCATCCTTCATGCTCATACCCTTCACACGCTCCTTCAATTCCTTGAAGAAAACCATACGGGAATTGTCCAGATTCTCATTGTTGATGCGAACAGGAAGTACGAAATGACGGAAAAGCAACTCAGGCACCTTGCTGCCCCAAGCCATCTGCTGACGTGCCTCGAAGCTAGAGCGAACGTTTTCCAGGAAGAAGCTGGTTGGATAGTCAGTAACATCAGCTAAAGGCATGTAAGCATAAAGAAACTGCAAAGCCTCTGCCTCATCGCTGGTAGCATTCTGCTGCTTGAGCATCTTCTGGTCATAGAACTGCTTACCTACCAACTTGACCTTTTGTTGAAAGGCCGTTTCCATTTTCGTACGATAAGCTGCATCGGTAATGAAATGATCATTTGCCGCCATCATAGTCTGCCAAGAGGCCAAAAACATAACAGCGAACATTACTAAAAAATTTCTCATTGTTAGTTAGCTTTTTAATTCTGTTACTATATTCCAGTTAATATATTGATGTTTCGATTTCAACTTTCTGCAAAAATAATGTTTTTTTTTGAAATAATAGCTATCCCAAAAGAAAAAATGTTATCTTTGCAGAAAAATTCGAGAAATCGAGTAAAAAGAGAAAAGAATTAGAAAGAAATCAAGTAACTAAACTGAAAGAAGAATTTGAAACTATGAACAGAGACGATTTTAAGTTTGAAATATGCGCCAACAGCGTAGAGAGCTGTCTGGCTGCACAGGAAGGTGGAGCCAACCGTGTTGAACTATGTGCAGGCATACCAGAAGGTGGCACGACCCCATCGTATGGTGAAATAAAAATTGCCAGAAAATTACTCCATCAAACCAAGCTCCATGTCATCATCCGCCCTCGTGGTGGAGATTTTCTCTATACTCCTTTGGAGATTGAGCGTATGGAAGAAGACATTCGCCTTTGCCGGGAATTGGGTGTAGATGGTGTAGTAATCGGATGCCTTACAGAAGATGGAGAAGTGGACATGGAAGCGAATCGCCGACTCGTGGAACTGGCGAAAGGCGGTAATGAACAGAAACCGTTGAGCGTTACCTTCCATCGTGCCTTCGACCGTGCCGCCAATCCTCAGAAGGCTTTGGAAGACATCATCTCTCTGGGTTGCGACCGCATTCTTACATCGGGTCAGCAGCCAAAGGCAGTAGAAGGTATAACGCTTCTTTCCGAACTTAAGAAGGCAGCAGCTGGTCGCATCATCCTCCTTGCCGGATGTGGCGTAAACGAGGATAACATCCGCACCATCTTTGATGCTACCGGTATCCACGAGTATCACTTCTCGGCAAGAGTCAACGTACCTAGCAAGATGAAGCAGCTCAATACCAATGTATACATGGGTGCCGAGGGTGCTGATGAAAGCAACTCTCCTGTTACATCTGCAGAAAGAGTGAAGCAAACTATCGCCAACCTTTTGGGATAGGATTTTTCTATAACGAAAAAGATTTTTCCGATAACGCAAATCGCGTTTTCCCACAAAACAAAAAAGTGTCGCAATCTCCAATATTCCAGGAGATTACGACTCTTTTCCAATATATTATTCACACAATCTTAGAGTGCAATTTCCACAACCTTATCCATCTCTGTAGGAACCTCACCGAGATTCAGGAGTACACCACCTTCGCACTTCTGAACCTTCACCGGCTTCTTGCTGGCAAAATCGAATGCCTTCTTTACCTTCTGGTTCCCAAGAGGCAGGAAGAGGCTTTTATCCTTCAAGTTCAGGATATGAACAAAAAGACGGTTGCCTTTCTGGGTAGTAACACCCCAATCATGAGGAGCCACGATGCCGCCACGGGTACCATAGATGGTTTCGCCGTAAGTCTTCATCCACTCACCCATCTCTGCCAGGCGCTCCAATGCTACTGCAGGAAGCTCACCATCTGGCTGAGGACCGATATTCATCAACAGATTGGCATTCTTTCCAGCCGCATTCACCAGATAATGAACCAAAGTCTTGGTAGACTTATAATCCTGGTCGGTAATCTTGTAACCCCACATTCCGTTCATAGTCTCGCAGGTTTCGAGAGGCAGACGACTGATGTCCTGACCAGACAATCCTGCCTTGTTCTCACCAGGAAGGTCACGCTCGAATGCCTGAGCATCCTCACCCTCGAAAGGAGTAGAATGATGGTTGTTCATGACCAGGCAACCTGGCTGCAGGCGATGGATGAGTTCATACTGCTCAGGCAACTGCCAGTCGAAGTTAGGATTCTGATCCTGATCCCACCATCCATCAAACCAGATACATCTCACCTTACCGTAGTTGGTAAGAAGCTCAGTAAGCTGGTTGTTCATAAACTGATAGTAGCTCTTCCAGTTTCCCTTCGGATTAGGACGGCCAGTACCTCTACCTGTTCTTCCCCATACAGCATCCTCACGATACCAGTCGATATGAGAATAATAAAGGTGCAAAGCGATGCCCTGCTTGTGGCACTCATCCGCCAGCTCCTTTACGATGTCGCGACGGAAAGGAGTAGCATCTACAATATTATAATCAGAATACTTGGTCTTGAACATAGAGAATCCCTCGTGATGACGAGTGGTAAAGCAGATGTACTTGGCACCTGAAGCCTTGATGGCAGCCACCCATTTGGCAGCATCAAACTTAGAAGGATAGAAACCACCAGCCAACTTAGCATACTCCTTGTAATTCAGGTCCTTATTGGTCATTGTCCATTCGCCGGTAGCGAGCATGCTGTACAATCCCCAATGCAGGAAGATACCGAACTTATCATCCTGGAACTGCTTGCGGGATTCCAGATTTTCCGCAGATGGCTGATAATGCTGAATCTTGTTTTCCTTGGCAGCATCATTCCCAACCATGGCATTAGCTGTTAGGCTAGAGCAACCCAAAGTAAGGATTGCAGCACATAATTGTGACTTAAAACTCATTTTAATTCCCATAATTAATGTTGTTGTTATAGTTAGTTATAATGGTGCAAATATACAACTTTTTTTTAATAATAAGGATGATAATCAGAAAAAACTCAATTTTTTCTCTTCTTTTCTCAGCTTTCTCTTCTTTTCCCAGCTCTCTTTTATCCCTAAGATTAAAATATATAATGTTTTTATAATATTTCTAAATTTATTTGGGAATTAGAGAAAGAAATCGTACATTTGCAATGTTTATCAGAGAATTGCGCTGTAGTACTTATCTGATAGAGAATGAAAGAACAAGAATATTTACATCAAAAGAAGAAAGGAAAACATTATGAAGAAATATGTTTGTGACGTATGTGGTTGGGTTTATGATCCAGAAGTAGGTGATCCAGAGGGCGGCATCGCTCCAGGTACAGCATTCGAAGACATCCCTGATGATTGGGTTTGCCCTCTTTGCGGAGTAGGCAAGGATGATTTCAGCCTCGTTGAGGAGTAACCCGAAGAAAACTTTTTGGAGAAATAATCCAAAGAAACGCCTGATATTCAGGCAACACATATATTAATATAGGAGGAACCATTATGACAAAAGTTAGAGAAATCTACCGCTGCCAGATTTGTGGCAACGTAGTAGAAGTAGTGAACCCTGGAGCCGTGCTTAGCTGCTGCGGTGAACCAATGAAGCTCATGAAGGAAAACACCAGCGATGGCGCCAAGGAGAAGCACGTGCCTGTGATTGAACCTATCGAGGGCGGTTACCGTGTAACAGTAGGAAGCGTGGAGCATCCGATGCTCCCAGAGCATTACATCCAGTGGATTGAGCTGCTCACCCCTACCGATGTGCTCCGCCATGAGTTGAAGCCGGGTGAAAAGCCAGAGGCTATCTTCATGACAAACGCTGATGCCAAGGATGTTACGGCTCGCGAATACTGCAATCTCCACGGATTGTGGAAAGGGGTAATTGAAGGATAAAAAACATCATACCAATAAAAGGTCTCATATCGTTTTCCCAATGTAGGGAATATGATATGAGACCTTTTTAACTTTATTTACATCTCATTTCTTGCCACATTCGCCAGGAAATATCTATCTTTGCCGACAAAACGCTATAGATGATGAGAAGAATATGGAATGATCTTACATCAATGCGCTTGCTGCCAGCATTATTCACCTGCATCTGTCTGATTTCCTGTTCACAAGATACAACAACAGAAAACCAGCGCTCCGCCTACTATTGGAGTACAACCTGGCAGATGGACAGCAGCAAGATGAACTTCATCCAGAAACACCATATCAAACGACTCTACGTTAGATTCTTTGATGTGGTAAGGGATGCGGATGGAGAAATCATGCCCAATGCTACCCTGCAATTTGATACAACCGATGAAAATATGACAACTGAAGAAAAGGAGAAAGAACCTCTGATGCCGAAAGGAATGGAGATTATCCCCGTTGTCTATATCGTGAACAACTGTTTTAAAGCAAATACCAAGACGAATTCTATCAGCAGCGACAAATCGGGCGGGAAATCTTCAGATGAAACACCCCGACAACTCGCAGATAAAATTCTGAACCGCATCCTTCAGATGAACGAAGCCAATGACATCGGGAACGTGAAAGAGATTCAGATAGACTGCGACTGGACTGCTTCAACGCAAGAAGCTTATTTTGAATTCCTCCATATTTTAAAGGAGAATGCCAAAGACAAGAAGATGCAACTTTCCGCTACCATCCGGTTACACCAGCTCTCGATGACTCCACCCCCTGTGGATAGAGGCATCCTGATGATGTATAATACGGGCGATGTAAAACAGCTTAGTTGCCAAAAGCCGATACTCGACATGAAGGATGTAGCTCCTTACATCCAGCATCTGGGCAGTTATCCGTTACCGCTCTCTGCAGCCTATCCACTCTTCAGCTGGCGAGTTCTCTTCAGAGAAGGAAAATTCGTAGGCATCTTGCATGCTGATGATGATTTCCCCGTATTGCCAAGCGACAGCATCGTAGTAAGAAAGCCCGAAATGAGCGACATCATGGAAGCCGTCAGAAGCATCAATTACCAGAATGAAGACATCAACAACGAGGTTATTCTCTTCGATCTCAACACCGATAATATCAAACGATTTAAATCAGAAGATTATGAAAAGATTTTTAATCATAGGAGTAATAGCAGCAGCATTTAACACCCACGCCAACGCCTGCGTTGCCGAATACTCTGATCACAACTATTATATGTTCAGCGTATTCAATCGCGACCAGACTTCGCCAGCGTATCTCTACGATATCGCCAGCTACTGGCAGAAGTATGTCGACAAAACATCTTCTACTTATTTATCCTCCTCTACTGATTTATCTTTCTACAGATGGAACCAGAAATATATTCAGAAAGTTGCTCAGCGCAAAAAGGATGCAGAAATGATTTCCTATCTCCGACGCCTGAACGATTATCTGGATACTTGCGAAAAGCTGAATCCCAATGTCTGGAACTATGCATCAAAGCAGGAACGGCTCCTGGCCCAACAATCGCTTACCCGACTCAATAATGTCACCAAACTCTACAAGGGTACCAAACTCAAGAGCCAGTACGCCCTGCTCCGTATGCGTACCAATATGATGAAGGGATTTCACCAGCAGAACATCACCTATTGGAATGCCATCGCCTCCCGACTTCCTAAATCACCATGGCGGGAGGCGATGCGCAACATTTATGCCCGGGCTTTGTGGAAAACAGGGAAACACCAGCAGGCACTCGATATCTATGCCGAGCAGGGAGATATGGCAAGTATCAGGGTACTCGCCCGAAACTATCGCAATCTTGCGGGCATTCAGAGCACCTATCTCAAGAATCCGAACTCGGCAATGCTCACCTATCTGGTGCAGGATTTCGTGAACAACTGTCAGCAGACAATAGACAGTCGCTCCAAAGAACAGTTAGATAAAGAGTGGATTGAGGAAATAGGCGCCAAGGTAATCTATCAGAAAGAAGCCCTCAACTTCATCACCTTTGCCAACGAGGTCATCGCAGAAGGCAAGACGCAGAGTCCTTGTCTGTGGCGTTCTGCCACCGCCATGCTCCATTATCTCTATGGATATCAGCAGGAAGCATGGAAGGAGATTAGTGAAGCTGTCGCCCTGGATGGAACACAGCGAATGAAGGATAATGCAAGAGCCATCCGCCTCTTGGTTTCTACCCGAAACACACAAGTGGATAGCGATTATCCGCAATATCTGGTCGGCGAATTCAAATGGCTCAACGAGATGGCAAAGGAAGAAAACCCAAGAAAAGATTCTTCCACCAATCCTGACAACCACTATGTAGAGGTGAAGGAGCGCGTGGCTTACCGCGCCCTGTACAACCGGTTCAAGACGATGGCAGACAAGGCGAAAAAGGAAAACCGGCAGGAAGCTGGCAGAGATTACGAAAGCATGGCTACGGCGATGTATGGCATGATGGATGCCTACATGCGAACCTTCTACAAGGAGCAACAGAATGAAGAATACATCAGCCGCTATCTTTATTCATCGGAATACGCCCTTCGTCTCGACTCGCTCTCTGCGCAGCAACTTGCTGATTACTATCGCTTCATCACCGCTCAACATCAGGATGCCTTTCAGCAATACGTCTGCCAGTCGCTCTATCGCAATGCCGATTTCTTCAAGGATATGATAGGCACCAAGTATCTTGCCGAGGGTAACTTTGGAGAAGCTGCCCGCTGGCAGAAGGATATTTCTTTGGATTTCATCAACAACCAGGCCATCAGTTTCTATGCCGAGAAGCGCAGTTATGCTGTGCCTTACTGGTTCAACCACCAGAAGGTGAATGATTCGGATATGTGGAGCATTCAGGGCAGTTATGCCCACCTGAAAGAGAACCCGAAGTTGAAATTCTGTAAGGAGATGAACCAGCTCATCAGCCAATACAATGTGGCTCGTGAAGGCGAAGTCAGGGAGAAACTTGCCTATGAACTTGCCACCCGCTATTATCAGGCATCCTGTTATGGCGACTGCTGGTATCTTACCCATTATGGCAAGAGCGTAGCCGATAGTGCCCGCACAGGCGAAGCCGATTTCGCAGCCATCGCTCAGAAATATCTCAAGGTGAGCAAGCAAAGCAGCAATCTTACGCTTCGCTATCATTCGCTCTATGCCCTCTCATCCATCGGCATCGATCCATGGTTCAAAATTACATACGATGCCAACTGGAACGAGCAGAAGCTTCTCCAGCCACAATCCGCTCAATATCAGGCAATGATGGAATGGAGCCAGTTCAGCCGTCAACATCCGGAAATCGTGGATCAATACACCACCCGATGTGATGTATTGAAGCAATTCGAAAAAAATCTCTAATCTCTTACCATTTTCCCAGCATTGGGAAAATGGTAACTTTTTCACCGCACATCAGCCGTCCAACACTCGCACATCAGCTGTTATGCAAGCGCACATCACCTGATGTGCAAGCGCACAACAGCTGATGTGCAGCCTTATATACTATATCTTCCAACAATTTCTCCTATATCTTCCAGCAACTTCTATTATATACCTCAAAGACTTCTGTTATACCTTCCAGGTACTTCTCCTATATCTTTCGACAACTATCCCTATATCTTTTGAAGACTATCCCTATATACCTCAACGTCTTCTCCTATATCTTCCTGCATCCGCAAGTGTTTCAGCGTTTCACTTGTTTTTCCAACATCAATTTTCCCTCATCTATGATTTTTAGTTAATTTTCCACGATTTCTTTGTATCTTTCATCCATAATGTGTATCTTTGCATTAAATATATTTAAACGTTTGAAATAAGGCAACATAACAATGGCAAAGAATAATAAGCAGGCAGCTAACCAAGACGGTAACAGCACCAAGAAGGCTATAAAGAAAAAGAAGAAAGTCAAGGTTTCGCATATCGTGAAACCAGAAAACATGACTTTAGAGGAATGGCAAATCAAACTGCGCAAGCAGGTGACCGATATCGAGCACTTCGATATCAGTTGTGTTGATGACGCCCTTTGCCCTGGAGAGTATATCGTTCGCAACCCTGAAAAGAACAACGAGTACAAGGTGGTGTATCGTGGAGCCAACAGCGAATGGAATTATTGTTCCTGCATGGATTTCAAGACTTCGAGACTCGGCACCTGCAAACATATCGAAGCCGTCAAGAAATGGTTTGGCGGAAAGAGGGGCGTACATGTACATCGGGAATTGCCACCTTATACTTCTGTCTATCTCTCCTATCGGGATGAGCGATGCGTAAAGATTCGTATCGGCTCAGACAACAAGGAGGCATACGAACAGTTAGCCAAAGATTACTTTGACAAGAACCATGTCTTGAAGAAATCAGCCTATGCCCGCATTGGCTCTTTCTTGAAACAAGCTCGCCAAATCAGCGATACATTCAGATGCTATAAAGATGCCATTGACTTTATCATCGATATTCGCGAAAAAGCGAAAAGAATGAAGATTGTGAAGACATACGATGACGAGAAACTCAACAATCTTTTGAAAGTAAACCTCTATCCTTACCAGAAAGAGGGCATCCGCTTTGCTGCAAAGGCAGGAAAGGCTATCATTGCCGACGAGATGGGTCTCGGAAAGACAATCCAAGCTATAGGTACTGCCGAACTGCTACGCAAGGAAGGTCTTATTGGCTCTGTACTCATCCTCTGCCCTACCTCGCTCAAATATCAATGGCGAAGTGAAATCAAGAAGTTTACTGATGCCGAAGTCTTCGTCATAGAGGGAAGTCATCTCAAGAGAAAGGAAGCGTACAATCGCCCGGAACCTTACAAGATTATTTCCTATAATAGTGCCGCCAATGACATCAAGATACTCGGCTGTTTGCAAACCGATATGCTCATCATGGACGAGGTGCAGCGCCTGAAGAACTGGAACACGCAGATTTCCCGTGCGGCAAGAAAGATAGAATCAGATTACTCCGTAATTCTATCCGGTACCCCATTGGAGAACAAGCTCGATGAACTCTACTCTATCGTGGAGTTTGTTGATAATTTCCGCCTTGCCCCTTACTACCTCTTCAAAGACAAGCATATCATTACTGATGAAACAGGAAAAGTTCTGGGTTATAAGAACTTAAACGACATAGGCAAGAAGCTGGGCGATATTCTCATCCGTCGTCGCAAGAAGGATGTGAAACTCCAGATGCCTGAGCGTTCTGACAAGAACCTTTTCATTCCGATGACCAACGAGCAGATGGAGATGCATCAGGAGTGGCAGAACCAGGTACGTCTCCTGGTTCTGAAATGGCGCAGGATGCATTTCCTATCCGATAAAGACCGCAAGCGTCTCCTGCTCTTCCTCTCACAGATGCGCATGGTATGTGACAGCAGTTATATCCTCGACCAAAAGACGAGATACGACACCAAGGTGGATGAATGCGTGAACATCATCAGCGACATTATCAGCGAGGAAGGTGAAAAGGTTGTGGTATTCAGTCAATGGGAACGCATGACCCGCCTCATCGCCAAGGAACTGGAGAAAAAAGAAATAGGCTTTGAATATCTGCATGGTGGCGTGCCATCCGAAAAGCGCAAAAACCTGGTAGATAATTTCATGAACGAACCATCGAGCCGGGTTTTCCTCTCTACTGATGCCGGAAGCACAGGCTTGAACCTGCAGTCAGCCGCTACCATCATCAACATCGACTTGCCTTGGAATCCTGCCGTTCTCGAACAGCGTATCGGGCGCATCTATCGCCTTGGTCAGCAGAACAACATCCAGGTTATCAATCTCGTAACACCTGATTCCATCGAGCAGGAAATGCTCGGTAAGTTGCGTTTCAAGACCTCCATGTTTGAAGGCGTTCTTGATGACGGCGAAGATTCTGTATTCATCACAGATGATAAGTTCAGCAAGATGATGGAAACAGTGAGCGGTATGGTGGAAGAGGACGAAGAAACAGAGAAGGCTCGCAACAAACATAAATCTAACGAGAATAAAGAAGAGGTTTCCATCCAGCAGCAAACGAACTCATCTTCGAACAGAGAATCTGTCTCTAATCGCTCAAGTGAGCCAAAGGATTTGGTTGCCCTGGGAATATCTTTCCTCTCAGGCTTAGCCGAAACCTTAAAGTCGCCAGAAGCCACAGCCCAGCTGGTTGATTCCATCGTTGAGAAAGACGAGCAGACAGGCGAAACCTCCATCAAGATACCAGTGGAGAGCAAAGAGACTGTTTCTAACCTTCTGAATCTCATCGGTAAGTTGTTTGCAAAATAAGTCATGGGTAAAAAGAAACATAAGCACCAAGGACATTATTGCAAGATGTGTGGAGAGTATAAATCCAACGAGTCGTTCAGTGGTAAAGAACACAAACTGCACATCTGCAAGGAATGTATGTCAAAAAGAAACAAAACTAAAAAGGAAAAGAAACGTTTAGAACATTATCGAATTAACGAAGTCTCAGAAGAAAACAGCTCGCAAGCTCATTAATTTGGGCTTGCAGCGAGAGTGTGCCAAGTTCATGCAATCCACCAAAGATTTCATGAACAAGAACGCATCAGAAGAGGATGCTCACGATGCATACCTCAAACTATATGATAAGGTATACCAATTCGACAAGCATATCGCTCGCCGATACGATGGGATGTCAGGAGGTAGATATTACATCACCGTATGTTACCTATACTATGACGGAGCATTGACTGACGAAGACATCCGAGAGTTTGACGATGAGCTATATAACAGTTTGACAGAAGCCAAGAAGTCTTTTCAAAATTAAACGATATGAGTTACACAGAATATTCTTGTAGCAGACTAACTTTTAAAATATGTTTGTTCTACCAAAAGAAATTGGAAATTTAGGAGAGATACAAGTATTTATTGATGAGCAAAGAAGGAAATAAATAACCTTTACCTTGCTACAACCAAATAAAAAGCGTAACTTTGCCGAAATATCATAAAAATAAGCAATTATGAAGGAAGAAGAAATCAAAGAATTGTTCGAGCAATTCGAAGCTATTGCCAACGAATACGAAGGCGTAGAGTGTTGGAGTGCAAGAGAACTTGCACAAGTGTTGGGTTATAGCCAATGGCGTAATTTCGAAGGAATTATCGAAAAAGCAAAAGCATCATGTACCAATGCAGGGCAAGAGGTATCATACCATTTTGCTGATGTCAGCAAAATGGTCACCCTTGGTTCTGGATCTCAGCGTGAAGTCAAAGACTACATGCTGACTCGTTATGCTTGCTATCTCATTGCCCAAAACGGTGATCCACGCAAGCCACAAATCTCTTTTGCCCAAAACTACTTTGCCGTACAAACTCGCCGAGCAGAATTGGTGCAAAAGCGTTTGCAGGAATACGAACGTGTACAAGCACGTGCAAAACTTGCTGAAACAGAAAAGCGTCTCTCTGGTGTATTATATGAAAGAGGTGTGGACAGCAAAGGCTTTGCCATCATTCGCTCTTTGGGCGACAAGGCGTTGTTTAATCTCGACACGGCTCTTCTCAAACGAAAATTGGGTGCTCCCAACAGCAGGCCTCTCGCCGATTTCCTCCCTACACTCAATATCAAAGCCAAAGATTTTGCTGCAGAAATGACTTCTGTCAACGTTCAGCAAAAGGATTTACATGGTCAGCAAACTATCTGTCAAGAACATGTCGATAATAATAAGGCTGTTCGTAATATGATGCTCCAACGTGGCATTGTGCCAGAAGATCTTCCAGCAGGTGAAGATGTCAAGAAAGTAGAACGCAGATTGAAATCTGACGAAAAGACATTGACCAAAAAGAATAGCAAAAAGAAATAATATCCATCACAATTCTACAACTGGAGAAGATGTAAGAATTTCATCACACATCAGCTGTTCAACGCCCGCACAACAGCTGATGTGTGGCCTTAGATACTATATCTTCCAATGATTTCTCATATCTTCTCCAACGACTTCTATTATAATTCCCGAGAATTTCTATCATATATCTCTACCCCTCTCCTTTCAATATGGCTCTTGAAATCAGCATTCTTCAAATCCTTATAGATGCAGAAATCAAACTCGTAGGGCAGGAGCAAATCATCTATTTCATTCTTGAGTTGGAGCAAGTCAGTAAGCGACAAGGCTTCGCCTACCAATGCGATATCCACATCGGAAAAAGGCTTGTTGGTTCCTTTAACCCTGGAGCCAAAAAGTATTGCCTTACTGATATGAGGGAAATGAGAGAAAACCGAGAACACTTTCTTCCAGTCTCCCTCTTCTATGCCATATTTTTTCATCTGTCAATATCAAAGAGATTCATTTCTAAACTACCGAAACAAAAGAGATAAACAAGAACAGGAGAAATTATACATCAGAAGCCTTGATGGCATTCATCTTCTCGCTGAACTTTACGAATATCGGAAGATAATCATGGATAATCTGGTTCAATACCATATTGAATTCCTCTTCATCATAACAATGAGAAGTAAGATTACGGGATGAAATGGTACTCATCCAGGCAGAATCCTCTACGATACCCATCTGCAAAGCCTTGCGGATAGCATCTCTTGAACCCTGCACATCGGTATAGCCCTGATATTCCTCATAATCCTTCATCACTTTCCATGCCAATTCCTGAGTATATTCAAAGCGTTGCACCAGACCTTCTTTCAAAAGGTCATCCACTTCGCCACTGAATTGTTTCTCCGTAGAAACTATCCTGGCTGCATTCTGCAATCGAGTAACCGCCTTGTCATAGTTGCTCAATCGCTGTACCCATCGTATATCTTGATTCTCTGACATAAGCCTTGATTTTTTTTCGCAAAGGTAAGAAAAGTTATTGAGAAAACCTATACCACCAGCCCTTTTTCTTGTCTCATGCCCCAAGTTTTAGTTAATTTTCCACGATTTCTTCGTATCTTTCATTTATAATGTGTACCTTTGCACCAAATATTTAAACGTTTAAAGATAAAATGGCATTAAAATGTGGTATTGTAGGCCTCCCAAACGTGGGTAAGTCTACACTGTTCAACTGTCTGTCTAGTGCTAAGGCACAGGCAGCTAACTTCCCTTTCTGTACTATCGAACCAAACTTGGGCGTCATCACCGTACCTGATGAGCGACTCAACAAGTTGGCAGAGATTGTTCACCCTGGACGCATCGTCCCAGCTACTTGCGAAATCGTAGATATCGCAGGTCTCGTAAAGGGTGCCAGCAAGGGCGAAGGTCTTGGTAATAAATTCTTGGGAAATATCCGTGAATGTGATGCTATCATCCACGTAATCCGCTGCTTCGACGATGACAACATCGTCCGCGAAGGTGGCGCTAAGGTTGATCCTTTGGAGGACAAGAGCGTCATCGATACAGAGTTGCAGCTCAAGGACCTGGAAACCATCGAATCTCAGCTCGCCAAGCAGCAGAAGACTGCTGCAGCCGGCAATAAGGATGCCAAGCTGATGGTTACCGTTCTGGAGGCTTACAAGGCTGTTCTGGAGCAGGGAAAGAACGCCCGTGGCGTTACTTTCGAAACCAAGGAAGAGCAGAAGGTGGCTCACGACCTCTTCCTCCTCACTACCAAGCCAGTGCTCTACGTAGCCAATGTTGACGAGGCTTCTGCCAAGACCGGCAACGAGTATAGCAAGAAGGTAGAGGAAATCGCTAAGGAAGAAGGTGCTGAGTGCATGGTCATCGCTGCAAAGACAGAAGAAGACATCGCATCGCTCGAAACTTACGAGGACAAGCTGATGTTCCTCGAAGAACTCGGACTGGAAGAGAGCGGCGTAAACCGACTCATCAAGAAGGCATACGCCCTGCTGAACCTCGAAACATTCATCACCGCTGGTGAGATGGAGGTCAAGGCATGGACCTATCACAAGGGCTGGAAGGCTCCTCAGTGTGCCGGCGTCATCCATACCGACTTCGAGAAGGGATTCATCCGTGCAGAGGTTATCAAGTATGATGACTATATCAAGTATGGCTCTGAAGCTGCTGTACGTGAGGCTGGTAAGCTCGGTATCGAGGGTAAGGAGTACATCGTACAGGATGGCGACATCATGCACTTCCGCTTCAATGTATAATCCTATTCTTCTACAGTTATGATAGCAAATCTGCTAAACTATATCGTATGGGACCCAGATCCTATCCTGGCTCATCTGGGTCCTATGACCATCCGCTACTATTCCACCTGCTGGATGATCGGTCTGCTGCTAGGCTATCTGCTCATGAGCAAGCTCTACAAGCAGCAGGGGCTTTCAGATGAGAAGTTCTCTCCACTGTTTCTCTACATCTTTATCGGTGTATTGATAGGTGGCCGTCTGGGACATTGTCTCTTCTATCAGCCGGAATATTTCCTCACCCAGTGGGATCACTTCATCGAGATGCTGATACCTATCCACCACATGCCAGACGGCAGCTGGAAATTTACGGGTTATGAGGGACTGTCTAGCCACGGAGGTGTATTCGGCATGTTCGTCGGCATCTGGCTCTATTGCCGCAACATGAAGGTGAGTGGCTGGATAGTGCTCGACAATATGGGTATCTGCTCAGGCATTACAGCCACTTTCATCCGTTTGGGCAATCTGATGAATTCAGAGATTATCGGCAAGGTTACCGATGTGCCTTGGGCGTTTATCTTCGTTCGCGAAGACCAGTATCCACGCCATCCAGGTCAGCTCTATGAGGCATTGGCTTATTTCTGCTTCTTCCTCATCATCCTCTTCATCTATAAGAAGAGAGGTCCTAAGAGCGTTGGAACCGGTTTCTATTTCGGTCTTTGCCTTACCCTTATCTTCACCTTCCGCTTCTTCATCGAATATACGAAGGAGATTCAGGTGGCATTCGAGGCAGGCTTGCCTATGGATATGGGACAGATATTGAGTATTCCGCTCATCATCGCCGGTGTATGGAGCATTGCTTCCAGCACAAAGAGAGCGAAAGAAAAGAACGTAGAGGCAAAATAATATTAGACGACTTATTTTCAGATTATAAAAATCCCTCCTCGTGCAACAGCATCTGCTGCCACGGGGAGGGATTTATATTTTTATCTTCCCAGTAGAATCTTCTTGATGTCATTGAGCTTGTTTAATGCCTCTACCGGGGTAAGATTGTTGACATCCAAACCGAGGATTTCATCACGTATCTGCGTCAACACAGGATCATCGAGCTGGAAGAAACTGAGCTGTACACCCTCCTTAGGCTCATCAATGCGCTGCACATTAGGCTTGCCGGCACCACCAACACCCGCATTATCCTCCTCCAACTGCTTGAGAATCACATTGGCACGGTTTACGATGCTGCGAGGCATTCCGGCAATCTCTGCCACATGAATACCGAAAGAATGCTCACTGCCTCCCGGCTCCAACTTACGCAGGAAGATAACCTTGCCGTTCACTTCCTTTACACTCACATTGAAGTTCTTGATGCGAGGGAAAATCTTCTCCATCTCGTTGAGCTCATGATAGTGAGTGGCAAAGAGCGTACGTGCCTGTGCCCTCTTATGTTCATGCAGATACTCCACGATAGCCCAGGCTATGGAAATACCGTCATAGGTGGAAGTTCCTCTTCCCAACTCATCAAAGAGAACCAATGAACGCGGCGATACATTATTTAATATATTAGCTGCCTCGGTCATCTCTACCATAAAGGTTGATTCACCCAGAGAGATATTGTCGCTGGCTCCTACTCTCGTAAATATCTTGTCAACCAGTCCTACCCTCGCACTTTCTGCCGGAACAAAGCATCCTACCTGAGCCAGCAAGACTATAAGAGCCGTCTGACGCAAAAGCGCCGATTTACCTGCCATATTAGGACCGGTAATCATCATCACCTGCTGCTTCTCTGTATCCAGCAACACATCGTTCGGAACATAACGCTCGCCCAAAGGCAACTGGGTTTCTATCACCGGATGACGACCCTGCTTGATGTCGAGAATCTCAGAATCGTCGATAACAGGACGCACATAGCGGTTTTCATCCGATGTCTTGGCGAAGGACAAGAGACAATCCATACGGGCGATGAGGTTGGCATTGATCTGAATCTGAGGAATATATTCCTGCATGGCAACAATCAATTCGTTGAAGAGCTGTGCCTCCAATATCAGTATCTTTTCATCAGCACCGAGAATCTTTTCCTCATATTCCTTCAGTTCCTGGGTAATATATCGCTCTGCCTGAGCCAGCGTCTGCTTGCGAATCCACTCCTCAGGCACCTTGTCCTTGAAGGTGTTGCGCACTTCCAGATAATAGCCGAACACATTATTGTAGCCCACCTTCAGACTGCTGATGCCCGTCTTCTCTATTTCCCGCTCCTGTATCTTGAGCAGATAATCCTTGCCATGACGGCTGATGGCACGAAGGTCATCAAGTTCGGCATTGAAACCGTCGGCAATCACATCACCCTTATTGACAAGCTGTGGCGGATCGGGCTGAATCTCTCTGGCGATACGGTCCTTCAAGGTCTCGCAGACATTCAGCTGCTCCCCTACCCGTTTCAAGACTTCATTTTTGGCATGCTGACAAGCCACCTTGATAGGCTGGATGGCTTCGAGTGCATTCTTCAACTGAACCACTTCGCGTGGCGAAACTCTACCCACGGCTACTTTGGAAATGATACGCTCCAGGTCGCTGATGCGATGCAGCTGGTCATCGAGAAGCTGACGGAATTCCGGTTCCTTGAAGAAATATTCCACGATGTCGAGACGCTCGTTGATTGGTTTAACGTCCTTCAATGGGAAGACCAGCCAGCGTCTGAGCATACGTCCGCCCATCGCCGTTACCGTACGGTCGATGATATTCAGGAGAGAAGAACCGTCTTCCTGCATAGGGGCAACCAGCTCCAGACTGCGGATAGTAAACCTATCCATACGCACGAACTTATCTTCTTCAATACGTGAAAGGGCGGTGATATGATTAATCTGTGTATGCTGGGTAATCTCGAGATACTGCATGATGGCACCACTGGCTATCACGCCGTTCTTGAGATGCTCTACACCGAAACCTTTCAGAGATTTTGTCTTGAAATGTCCCAGGAGTTTCTGCAGGGCTGTCTGTTCGGTGAAAACCCAGTCATCCAGTTCGAAGGTACAGTATTTGCTGCCGAAATATTTCCCGAAGTCATTCACTCGGGCGCGGTCGTAGAGCACCTCTTTCGGCATGAAGTTGCCCATCAGTTTTTCTACATAGTCGTAGGTTCCCTCGCCGGTAAGAAACTCTCCGGTCGAGATATCCAGAAAGCTCACACCGCAGGCGGTCTTGCCGAAGTGTACGGCTGCCAGGAAGTTGTTCTCCTTGTAGTTCAGCACGTTATCTCCCATCGCCACACCCGGTGTAACGAGTTCAGTAATACCTCGCTTCACCATCTTGTCCATCTGGCTCAGTCCCTTCTTACCCTTTATTTCCAGTCGTTTCTTCTTCGGGTCTTCCAGCTGGTCGCATACCGCCACACGTTTACCTGCACGCACCAATTTAGGCAGATAAGTATCGAGAGCATGATGAGGGAATCCAGCCATCTCTGCTCCACCAGCCGAACCACCGTTGTTACGTCGGGTCAAGGTGATGCCGAGTATTCGGGAAGCCTCTATCGCATCTTCGCAGTAAGTTTCGTAGAAGTCGCCACAGCGGAAAAGCAGCAATGCCTCGGGATGCTTTGCTTTCATCTCGAAGAATTGTCGCATCATCGGTGTAAGCCCTTTATTGTCGTTTGCCATTATCTTATTCTTTTTATATCTTTATATTTTGTTTCTTATTATGTCGTCAGTCGAGACCGATTTTTATTGTGGTGGACGAATTGGATATTCCTAACAGTATTCCCCTTTGAACCAAATGCAATATATCGGGTCTACAAATACAAAGTCATCATTTTGTTTTTCGATGATGTCCTTGTTTTGGAGCGTCTTCTTGTTTTTGACTATTGTGTTAGGATTGCCGAGATTGTAGATTTGCTTGACAGCTTGTGATGAGAAATGTTGTTCTCCATCGGCGATAGCCTTGAGCATCTCTATCTGTGTGGAACTCAGGTTCTCCGTGTCGTTTTGGAACATCGGGGTATTGATGTTGAGCACCTGTTTTAAGCCTAATGCAAACACCTCCTCGGTTACTTCTGAAGCCGTGAAACTCCAGATGAAATAGCAGAGTTGTTGCAGATACCAGGAATGGCAAGATACTGTGTTGCATATTCTATCTGCCAAATCAACGGAAATAGACTTGCCCGTTTTCTCAAACGATTGTTGGATGAATGGAATCCAATGTTTCTTGGCTATCTTCTGCATGAATATCACTTGTCCGAAGCGATAGAAAGGACTGTTGGCATTGTTGAAGATGTTGAGCATCATATTTCGCTTGCTGCCGTAGAGACAGTAAGAGGTGAGTTGTTGCTGCTGCCATACGGAGCGCATTTTTCCTTCCATGTCCTTGTATTCTGGGAGATTAGCCAGTTGCTGGAACTCGTCTATGCAGACGATAATCTTGATACCTTTTTCCTTTGCCAGCATTTCGGGAAGTTGCAGGATAGTCATCTTGTCTCGCTCTTGCGGTACAAACTTCTTGGCATCCTCCATCCATCGTTCCATCTTAGAAGAAGCACAAGCTATAACTTGACTGGCAAATGTGCGATAGAACTCAGCCTCTGAACCGATGCTAAAAGCATCTATGTAACAGACTCTCACGCTCTTGTCCTCATCAGCTAATTCACTCATCGCTTTCTTGACTAGCGACGACTTGCCCCATCGGCGTGGTGAGATAAGCATCACGTTGATATGAGAGGACAGCAATTGCTTCAGCAAAGCCCTGTCTTCCACACGGTCGATGAAATTATCGTTGGTAGCTAGCGTACCGAATTGAAATGGAGATTGATATGCTGTCATATTCCTAGTAATTTGATGCAAAGTTACTAAATATTACCCAAAGGTAAATTACCCTAGGGTAATATTTAGCCTTTTTTAAAGGAACCGTAGGCTATCTTTTAGTAAGAAACTTATTACTAAGTTCTTCTTGGCATAAATATTACCAAAAGGTAAGTTACCCTAAGGTATTATTTAGAGATTTTAAGGATAAATAAAATAGTGGATAGTTGTTATCCTTT
>NZ_JBNPLT010000043.1:0-20298 GCF_050313615.1 Prevotella sp. SGI.167
ATATGGGTACGTTTTCGAAAAAATCTTTTTTCTAAAGAGAGCCAGAGAATTTCGAAAACAACCTTCTTTTCCCTTTAAGAATTCCTAGGAATCCCAAATATCCTAGGAATGCCCCCACACTATTATGCAATACATCATCCGTTTCACAAAGCCCTTTGCAAAAGGCGAATTGTGAAACCTCAATAATCCCCGATAAGCAGATTCCCGATAAGAGAATTTTCTTGGTTTTAAAACCAAGTCCTCCAAGCAGCAATCCTATCGGCACGAAGATTGCGACATTCAACAACACTTCTATTAAGTCAGCAGGATAATCCACCTGATTCCAAATATCAAGATAGTTCCAAAATGGAATCAACTCAATATGCCGTTCTCCATGACTTGCTCTACAAATCACGGTAGAGCAAAGCACCAGAAAGTAATATTCCGCAAGCAAAGCCCCAAGCACGAACCTCTTCGCCCTGTGCCCTTTCATCACTAACAATCCTATCACGATTGCAACAGAAAGCACAAGAAAGGAGCTGAGCACATACTCCATAGGAATCCGAGGATTCAGCCATTCATAAATTTCATCCATTAATAAAATCTGGTAGCATGGAAATACCCATATGGTCAAGACATTCAAATTTCCATTGATCAATAGGATAGTTATGAAATAAATCTTCGAATTCTTTAACTGCTATACTACAAACAGCTTCCAAATAATCAAGTAAACTATTAGCATCAACAAAATGATGACCATCCAAATCAACAGATTCTTTCTTAAAATCACCCATTTCCATAGATTGAACGGCAACATAGTCATGAATATATTTATGTAGTAAGCCCTTGTATTTTTCTCGATCTATTTCATTTTTTAATATCTCTTCTGGCACATCGAGTGGATCAGTATAAATAGAAAGAGGTCCTGCTATTTTGAACAGTTTTCCCAACCTATTTTTATACCATTTTAGTGATATCATATCAGTAAATGAATTCCAATCTTTTAACAAAACATTAGAACAAGAAGCAGCTTCTATTGCCCCTGATTGATATCCCGACTTTGATATAAAAATGCCAAACATAGAGCCAGAATCCTGAACAACTGTTCTAAAAGCATGTATTTTTTCCTTTGGAACTGCACTATCCCAATATTTACACTCACAGATAAACTGTTTTAGCATTTCATCCTCTGCAGTTGCATAAACATCGACTTCAACTTTACCTCTAACGGTATCAATTGTTTTTGCAGTTTCTGCATGATAACCAGCTTGTACTAGATATTTACAAACCTTATCTTGCAAATCTATCCAACTAGTAGGAATTTCACTTGTCAAGTACATAATTTATTGATAATTTCGTAATCAAAAGAAGAACATAACCTTTAAAAATCCTACACTTCCTCCCCTGCAAACTTTACTTTTCTACCCAGCACGGTAGCGAATATCATTTCGATATCCTTCCAGAAAGAGTAATGGCGATAATAATAGCAGTTAAGGCGAACCTTATCAGGATATATCACCTTGTCATTATACTCAGTAGCTATCTCCTGCATAGGGCGAGTTTCACCCTCTGCCTGTTTCTTTGCCACATACTCAGAAATCATTTCGTCTTCGAGTCTATACTTCAGCGTAGCAGGCCCAGTAATCCCCGGCCTCAATTTCAACACATCCCTATCATCACCAGTAAGCTTATCCGCATACCCAGGCACGTCAGGACGAGGACCAACAAACGACATGTTGCCAATCAGCACATCCCACAGCCCCGGCAGTTCATCAATCTTATAATGGCGAAGCTTCGCACCAAATGGAGTAATTCTACTATCACCCGCTACCGATACCGAAGAACCATTATGGCTTACTATCATAGAGCGGAACTTATGGCACTTAAACAACTTACCACCCTTTCCCACTCTCTTCTGAACAAAGAAAGCCGAACCTCCCGGCATCTTCTTATGAATAAGAAAAGCCACAAGCGGAAATATCCACCATATCAAAAGCAAACCGCAAAGGGATGCTACTATATCAAATAATCTTTTGAAAAACATAATTTAAACATGAAGTTAGTTTTGTTTCTACTATACCCATCCCCTACTCTTTCTCCAAACCCATATCCACATTCTGGAAAGAGGAGTAAAAATTGTTTCTAGAGGATACAATTTAAGCAACCTGAGCGTATGAAAATTCCTCATCAGAAAACGTTTCATTTTGGAAACTTGATAGAGAGATTTTAACCGTTCATCATAATGCCCCATATTACCTGCTAGCATGATTTCGTTGAGAATAAATTCACCATGCTTTTTACAGGGATTACAAAGCATCAATTCTTCTTTTAATCCAAAGACTTCAGACAACACCCACATCATACCAGCAGTGAAACCTTCCAAATTCAGAGAACTAAGTTCAGACAACGCTTCCTTTTTGGTTCTATTCCAAGCCTCGGGAGCTAGCTCTTTAACTTCTGTAGAGTTCAGTAATACATAGTAATCCATCACTTGCCTCAAACCTACTCCTTCACCAAAAAGATGACGATAGGTATGAATCAGAAGATATACAAGATTGAACTCCAGCGTTGGAACACAGAAATTCAAATCATTCTTATTGGCAAATTGATTCTTTCCCAGATTCTTTATCCATCTTTGCAAACGTCTATTGACAAACGGATCACTTAGCATCGTCGGAATAAAATGAGCTTCAACTTCCACATCATCAAAGAACTTTAAATCAGAATGCTGTTCTGTAGCCTTAAAAGGTTGGTGAAGTTTCTTTGCCAAGACCTGTAATGACAGAAGCCCCCCTTCTACCCAAACATCAATGTCTCCAGGTTGGCGTAATACTCCTAACGAATTCGTATCATCAATTTGATTGTAAATAGCAGCAAGTCCTTGACCTTTTAGAATGCAAGAATTAAAGCCCAAAGCAGAGAGCCTTGAACTTAATTCATGGCATCTTTCGTTCATCAGTCTATTCCTTTTCTCTATCATAACCGCCATGCCAAGCCATTGCATTTTCAACTTCAACGGAAGATTCACTGTTTGATCTGACGGTAACCTCTTTATGGCATAAAAGCAGACACCCAAAAGCGCCTGCTTTTCTGCCAGATTATATAACAATTGCCAATCTTGCGCTGAAGGAACCTTTGTCAAGCTATAAGAAGAATCAACAGATGCCTGAATCAATTCAAAAAAAAGCATTACACCACGTTTCATTACACTATCTGTCATCGCTTATTTTCAACATAGCGCAACTTCTTAATCACACCACAAATCAAGTTCATGCCTGTCCAGAATAAACTTGATACAGAATTCATCTTCATTGCTTCGTGCCATAGTTTATAATGCCATTTAATCATAGTAGTATAACCATGAGTAGAGACACTACCTACTCTTCCTCTGCGATACTTTGCCAAGCATTCATCAAGAAGATAACAATCTTCCTTTTGGCACACCTGCAACCACATCGCATAATCATTATTCTTTTTGATGTCTTCTATCTGAAGCAAGCCAACCTTTTCTCGGTTATACATCACCGTCAGACACCCAAGCCAACAGAAAGAATACATACCCAATCTCGTGATGTGTTTAGGACCAGTAATAAGAACACCTGTTGCACGAGATTTTTCGTCCATCTCTTCATAACGAGTATAAGAGAAAGCATAACCATTCTTCACCATAAAAGCCAACTGGTGCTCCAATTTCTCCGGCATCCATAAATCATCACTATCAAGAAATGCAATCCATCTACCCTTAGCTCTGCGAAGAGCATTATTACGAGTAATAGCAGCACCACTATTCTTAGGATTGCACTCATATTTGATGCGACTATCCGTGTCCAGATATGGTCGAATTACCTCAAGTGTATTATCGGTAGAACAATCATCCTGTATCAGCAATTCCCAATTCTGGTAAGTCTGAGCTTGAATACTTCTTATTGTCTCACAGATAAAAGGAGCACACGCCCATGTTGGAGTGATAACTGAAACTAATCCGTAATCTTCCATAAAATTAGTCTCTTCTAAAGATGTCTCGTGTATAAACCTTATCCTTTACATCATCCAAACATGCATCGTAGCGGTTAGCGATGATGGCATGGCTCTGTGACTTGAAGGCATCGAGGTTGTTCTCTACTCTGCTGCCGAAGAAGGTACTGCCCTCTTCCAAGGTTGGCTCATAAATGACTACCTCGGCGCCCTTTGCCTTGATGCGCTTCATGATACCCTGGATGGCTGACTGGCGGAAGTTATCACTGTTTGACTTCATCGTCAGGCGATAGACACCAATCTCACAGTTGTGCTCCTTGCTGGCATCATAGCTGTTATCATCAGCATAGCTATAGTAACCAGCTTTCTGAAGAACAGCATCAGCGATATAGTCCTTACGGGTACGGTTGCTCTCTACGATTGCCTCTATCAGGTTTTCTGGAACATCGGCATAGTTTGCCAAGAGCTGCTTGGTATCCTTTGGCAAGCAATAACCACCATAACCGAAGCTTGGGTTGTTGTAATGGGCACCGATTCGCGGGTCAAGGCCTACGCCATCGATGATTGCCTTGGTATCAAGTCCCTTTACCTCTGCATAGGTATCAAGCTCGTTGAAGTAGCTTACTCGGAGTGGCAGATAGGTATTGGCGAAGAGCTTGACAGCCTCAGCTTCCTTCATACCCATGAAGAGGGTATCGATGTTTTCCTTGATGGCACCTTCCTGGAGCAAAGCGGCGAAGGTCTTGGCAGCTTCCTTCAACATCTCGACATTGGTTACAGTCTTGATTGCCTCATTCTCCTCCTCGAACTCTGGGCGCTCGATAACCTTTGGATAGCCTACGATTATACGGCTTGGATAAAGGTTATCGTAGAGAGCCTTACTCTCACGAAGGAATTCAGGAGAGAAGAGAAGGTTGAACTTCTTTACGCCCTTCTTGGCATACTTCAAGTAGAGGCTACGGGTATAACCTACAGGGATGGTACTCTTAATGACCATCACTGCATCAGGGTTTACCTCCAGAACCAGATCGATGACTTCTTCTACATGGGTTGTATCGAAGTAGTTCTTCACCGGGTCGTAGTTGGTTGGTGCTGCAATCACTACGAAGTCTGCATCCTTATAAGCTGACTTGCCGTCAAGGGTTGCCACGAGTTTCAATGGCTTTTCAGCCAAATACTTTTCGATGTAATCGTCCTGGATTGGAGAAATCTTATTGTTGAGTTTCTCCACCTTCTCGGGGATTACATCTACTGCTGTTACATGATGGTGCTGAGATAACAGGGTTGCTATACTCAGACCGACGTAGCCAGTACCGGCTACTGCTATTCTAATCTTACTAAAGTCTTTCATACTAGATATTACATTATTTATTGAATATTCTTTATTAATATATTTAAAACCTCTTCTGGCAAGAACATTTTTGCCTTTCTAACACAATTTCTTTTTAAATTAATGATTATCTGTGGATTACAAGCAATTTTATCTAAAAGTTTTTCAAATGCATCAACATTATCAAATTCATATCCTAATCCTGTCACACCCTCTTCTATTATTTCTGCAAAATTCGGATATAATGAAGAAACTACAGGCAACCCAGCAGCGTATGCATCAATAATAGTTCCTGGAATTCCCTCACCGGGGCACTTCGTCGGAAACAACAAAAAGAAATATGATTTAAGCACATCTACGCTTTTATCAAATGCGATTAGCCCTCCATATTTTATGTAATCAGGAAAATTTCGTTGAAGGTTAGCAAACCATTCTTCCTCACCGGCTTCAACTTGCCCGTATATATCTAAATGATAAACGATACGACCATATTTCTGGTTAATCTTAATCACAACATCAACCGCCTCCCCAATTCCTTTTTGACTCCAAACACGAGAGAACGTACAAATTTTATATGGTTGTGAAAAATTATCCGTTAAATCGTCAGTATCAACAATACGTAATGGCTTACAATTTGGCATATAGGTAACATTACCAACAAAGCCCCTTGCCTCCAACGCAGATTGCATATGATGAGTTTCAGCATAAATCATATACACCTTCTTTAGGAAATAAGACAAAAGAGGTTTGTTTTTCAGAAAAGAAGGAAGCCAACCTCCAATAACAACGTAATGGATACGTTTGCTCTTAAAGAATAAATTCAACAACACCAACAAAGGCACAAATACCCTTACCGCATTTTGCGCAGGTAAAATAACGATGTCATCACTTCTTTTAATTGCTTTAAATGCAATTAAAGGTGCGGTAAACAACACTTTCAATCCAGCGCTTGTGTTAAATATATCTACTTGATTACTTCCAAAACGTCTAATTAATTCGTCAGTAACTATTTTAGTTTTAACAGTTTGTCCATTAAAACATCCATCTGCATTACCCAAATTACCTATAAGTGATACTCTTTTCAGCATAATTGTTGTTAATGTGTTCACTGAAATATTATTGTTTCAACTTAGAGTGCAGTGAACTTTTCACTTCAAGTTTGAAACAGTTAACTTATCAGTTGTTAATCTGAAGAAATGATTTTTATTTAGACATACATCTTTTTCTAGAAGAAGTTATTGATATCTCTTTATTATCAACCTTTTTTTTCTTATCAGCCTTTAAATGTCTTTCATATAAATATATGACACTATATAACGTAATGCCAGTAAAGACAAGATAAAATAGCATTTGTTCTGTTCCAAATACAAATAGTTTTGTATTTGCCAAGTATGCGGCGAAAGAGCCAAAATAATTGATATATGCAAAACAAATCAAACAAGAAGATACATATCCAAACTTTAACCATTTATTTTTAAGCATTTTGCATACAGTAGGTATGACAAAGAATAATGAAGTTTGAAATACAAGTGTAAACCTAGACAACAAACTAATATTAATACCCACAAGACTCAAAACGACATAAACGTATAAAGACAAAAGACAAACTTTCATTAATCCATTTTCAAAAACTTTTTTTCTACAGATAAAGAAATAACTTAAAAATAAACCTAATCCCATGAAAAATGAAACTAAATTGGATTTTCCTGTCTTTTCTCCTTCAATATAAGATGAATATCCTAACGATAATTGTTCATTCAAAAACGACAAAAAACTAAACACTAGTCCCAATCCTATTGCAACTAAACCTAACATAATAAATATCTTCCATGGTTTTTTCATTCCATACATAAAGTATATTATACCCCAAATTAAAGAAGATTTATGAAACAATATTGCAATTGTCATTATAGCTGTAAATCTCCAAATTTTTCGTTCAATGATGGATGGTATTGTCAGTAAGACAAAAGCAACAGATAAATGTTGCCTCAAAACGAAAATGGATTGATCAAAGACTATCACCATTAAAAAGAGTATTGATAAACATACATTGGGTGACAGTTTTAATATTACATATGAATATACTCCCAAAAGCAAACAAGAAGAAAGACAGAGAAATACATTGAAATCATGTGTGAAGAGACCAACCAACTTTAAGAGTAGAATAAAGCCGAATTCTTCCTTATGGAAAGACCTATAGATTTCCAAATCCACAGGATTGAAAACATTAGTCAATCTTACATCTGCAAAAGATTCTCGATATAGAGGTAAATCTACAATCGTATTAGGATCCAAAAAACTATGAACATATATAAGTACTGGCAAGACCAAAAGCAAATATACTTCATATTTACTTTTTCCTCCTTTAAATAACATTAAAAGGAATAAAACAAGACAATACAAAAAAACATAAAAAGTATATGACATAACTAAAATCGATTTTTATCTACTAAAATTAAGAAATACTGAGGTAATTGCTTTTGACCTCTAATTATTGAATCACTCTATATGCTGTGAATCTATAGAAACTTAATTCCTACTGGTAGCAAAACTTTGAGCGTAGGAGGCACTCAAATCTGTTCCCCAAAAATGAGAATGTATCTACTAACGCTTGAACAAAGAAGTTAATGTATTTATAGTAAAAAATATGCCAACGTTCAACACATTTGTTCCCACCAATAGTGTTTTTCGCTTCTGCTAAGTTATCAGTTTTGCTCAACCACAATCTAGTAAGAATGGTTGAAATAACTGAAACAAACAAAAGTCCAAGAAACCGCCAATCTCACCAACCAGAGAACGCAAAACTGGATACTTCAATTAGCCCATTATGAAGTGTTTATTTACAGCGCACTATCCAGTATAACAAGAACACAACTAAAAAAATAGACATTCAAGAGGTTGAAATGTCATTGTAATGTGATTTATAAACTATCTATCAGTTCAACGTATGATTTCAAGAAAGCTTCTTCTGTATTGCGCTTCAAACAAAGTTGGCGATTACGCTTCCCCATTTCCATTCTTTCTTCGCGTGTCAAGTTTACCATTTTGTTGATGGCTTCAGCAATAGCTTCAGACTTCTTTGGATCAAACAAAAAGCCATTTACTCCATCTTCTACTATATATGGATTCTCATATACATTGCTACAGAGAATCGGTAATCCACAAGACATAGCTTCTGACACAACATTTGGATATCCTTCAAAAAGACTTGGAAGACAGAATATATCAGCCTTGCGATATTCCTCTTCAATCTTTTGGTTTGGATCATGTAGTGTCATGTAATCTAAAATATCAAGCCTCTGATACTCTTTTTTTATTTCTGCATAGTATTCTGCATTATGTTTCTTATCTCCATACCAATCGAAATGCACATTGAGTCCCATTTCCTTTATCATACATACAGCCTTCAAGTAAGTCAGGACATTCTTCTGTTGAGTATAGCGAGCAACAGTCACGATACGCAAAACATCATTCTGCACAGGCATTTCTGATGGCGTGAAACGATTAACATCTACGAAATTGATGATAGGATGTACTTTCTTGCTGAGAAATGCGAAATTTCTGCGGATAAACTCACCTTGACTTTTACTATTAGGGACGACAGCATCAGCCATACGATAAAGATTAAACTGTACCTTATCCTTTCGGGTGATACAAGTGTTGTTATTACGCTCAGACACAACAAGTTTTGCATCGAAGAATAATTTGGCGAGGCACATCGTCATATTGACCGATGGCAGATAAGAAATTATCACGTCTGGCTTATATTTTCGTACATATCTTGCGACATTTAGCACTCGTGTATTCTTGTTCAGCAACTCTGGCAGATACTGATAATCGACCCCATTCTGCCTTATATAAGACTCATAGAAATGTTTATCAGAGTAGGTTATCAGTCTGCAAGGATAGCCAGTCTTGGTCAGCATCACAGTCAGTCCGCATATCTGGCGCTCAGCACCACCCGAGCCGAGACCTTCGGTAATTAAAAGTATTTTCTTCATTATCTCAAAAATAAAATAATACTAATCATCTTTTGTAAGCACTTGTATCCACTAAATAAATTTAAGACTTAATTCTCTTACAGTTTGTAACTTCTCGGCAGGTTTGCTTTTCCCGAGCAAATCTATGGGAGGGGTTCTGTCCAACAATGAGACAGATAAAATTCTTAACAAATCATACATTTCCATATTCAATTTTATTTTTCGTTCAACAATCGCAACCAAGCAATATGCAATGATTGCACTATACAATTTTATCTTTACTGCATTTTCTGTTGTGCAATAGAATTCCTTAACATAAAGATGTTGCTTCGTAAGTATCCGCTAAACTCCGTATTGCATATCTCAAAAAATATTGTACCTTTGCACGGCGGCATCATTTTTCTAATTTTGAGACAAGAATACGAAGTTTAGCCCTCCATCAGTACAAACTAATGGAGATTATAACTTAATTTGACTAAATATTAAATTCATTTTTATTGTTCCTCATCATCCCAGAACTCAGGAAGAAGAGTATAATACTTATCCTCAGGCGTAGAATCTATGTGCTTCAACACATAACAAAGCCAACGCTCAGGATTTTTATCTAGCACTTTACATGCTCCAAACAAGGAGTACATCATTGCTGCACGCTTACAAGCATCCAAGTCACGGCAGAACAAATAAGCCTTCTTACCCATCACCATGTCACGGATCAGGCGTTCGGTATCATTGTTGTCCGAAAGAACAAGACCAATATTAATAAATAACATAGTATTTGTATTATCTTCCTAATAAATTCAGGAGCCAAAGTCGTATCACTCGAATTAATTGCAAGCCCAGTAAAAATGGAGACAAACAACAAGCAATATGACTCCAGCGAGATATTTCTTAGTCTTTTTAAAATCAAAATCATCTTAATATAATTAGTTTTTATTTTCTTTTTCCTATCAACACAGGACAATTCTTAATTACAAACATACAGATAGGTATATGTTCAAAAAACACGACTATAGCAATTATAAATCCCATAAGCCCACCTTCTGCTGGTAAATGAGATATATGAGCAATAATTGACTTTGTATAGCTAATTGCAGTTAGATTGAATGCAACATAAAGCAAAGTACTTTTTGAAACAATATTTAGCCCCCCTATAAATTTCACTTTTTTAGAAAAGCCATACATTCTATAGCATATTCTAAAATATACAAAAGTTGCAATTGCCGCTATTACATAAAAAAGAAAGAGACTAGTACCAACATTACATGTATTCATATCTATTGTCCCATTAAAAGGAACAAGCACGAACCACAGTAACAAGAAAAGTAGTGTAATAGAATCGGTTAATAAATTATCTTTTTGCACATAATGTATGATTTTCTCTTTACACAAATAACCTATGCAAATAAATGGTATAGCTAAGAATACAGAATCCAATGGTATCAGTAAATCTATACCCATATATTGTAACACTACTGTAGCAAATAAAGATATGCCAATAAGAAGAACCACACCCAATCTGCCCTTTTGTATTACCATCGCCATCAGAACTTTCGCTATAAATAACACATAAATAAACCAACAAGGCGTTGATATTGGCACAAACCCATTAATATTATATCCTAAACCCAATAAGACAGCACCCCAGCTATAACACACCTTATCTATGGTCAATGCTCCATGCCATAATAATGATAGTAACTGAGGTATGTAACATAGCATGTTTAGGAGCAGATATGGGACCAACAGTCCCATCCAATTTTTTCTTATGGTATCCTTTAATGATAGAGGTTTATAGAACATGCCAGATATGAAAAAGAACATTGGCATGTGAAACGAGTATATATAATTTCGTAAATCGCCACATAAGCCTCCATGACCATATATCATAAGAAGAATACCTATTACCTTAGCGTAATCAAGCCAATATATTCGGCTATTGTTTTGTAATATAGACATTAAAAATATTTTGTTCGTAATACACAAGGACTATGATTGATTATGCGTTAATTTGTCTTTTCGTACAATTGGGCCAAAACATTTCTCAAGAAACCTACAGCGGGATGAAACGTAAGCTCTCTATAAATAATATTATCACAGTGATAATCTATTAAGTCACATTCTGTTCCTAATTTTCTGATAGTTGTACATAGTCCATATGCCTGCAATAAAACCCCTATATTAGGAATATTGTGAAAAGTCAAAATACCATATTTAATAATTACATCATTGTATTATATAAATCAATATGTTTTTGTACTACTGTATTTATATCAAACAGGTTCAATGACCTATTCTTTTTACTCCCGTTTTGCCCTATGACAGTATCAATCCACTGTTGCTTAGGAGCACTCAAAGACAAGGCAAAGCAATTTGCATTACAAATAACATCCATCGGTACTGCGTCTGATGCTACACAGCGTACATTATTAGCTTGAGCCTCTATCAATACTAATGAAAAACTCTCTGATAAAGATGGTAAAACAAGAGTATCAAAACAACTCATAATTTTGGTAGCATCCTTTCTTAATCCCATTAGATGAATATGTGACTCTAAATCATACTTTGCAATTTCATTTTTTATCAACCTAAGCTCACCTTCACTACCTGTTCCAACAAGAACGAGATGAGCATTTTCTTTTTTTCGTATAATATCCTTAAACAAATGAATTGTAAAAAGATGATTTTTTACTTGGTTGAATCGCCCCACTTGTCCAACAATGAAAGAACCTTCAGGAATGGATAGCATCTCACATAGATCTTTCTTTTTCCCTTTTTGAGCTCTAATATGTGCCAAATCTACACCATTCGGTATATCAACAATCTGAGCACAAGGAAAGAAATGTTCTATATCGTCATGAAGCAATTGTGATATTGCAATAAATTTCATTCCTGTTTGAGATAAACGTTCTATCAAAGGACGGACATAACTACCAACATTAAAAATACGTTCTACACGAGAATGATAGGTAAAAACGCACTTATCTTTTGGAAAACTTACCTTATCTAAATTTTTAAAGACTGTGTGATAATGGATTACGTCTGGCTGCAAATCTGATATTATTTTATTCAACTTTCTTAAAGAGTCGTCATAAAAGAATCTCTGAAAAAGATGTTTTATACGGCTATTCGATTTTTGCAAAGTGTAATACGGAATACCGCAATCTTGAATCTTGGTTGAAAGATAAGAATCTGTATGATAAAGCTCAACTAAACAAATATCTATACCTGCTTGCTTTAACTTCAAAATATAGTTAACAACCAATGTTTCTGCCCCACCAACAGGCAAACTATGTATTATGTATATTACCCTCATCTTCGTAAAATATAGTAATAAAACTTTCTAAGATATGCATATACTTTATACTCGTATAAAACATATATTTTTTCGTTTAATTGCTGAACCATTGTATTTGAAACAGGTTGCATTCTATATTCATCAAAAGAAACGACATCATTATGGTAGTTCTTCAGCAACGTTTTAAACTCATCAAAACAGTACTTTTTATGTAACCACGCCCATTCGTGTGCGTGAAAAACAGCAGTAACATAACCTTGTTTCGGAATTTTAGGACAACCACCAGAACGACAAGGCAACAACTTTATCCCATACTTTTCATAAGCCTTTGAACTTTTTCCGTCGGAGATATATTTAAAGCCACACAAAGATAAGGCTTTTATCGTATTATCATCGTATGAATGAGCAGGAGCGAAAAAGATATCGGTCTCAATGCCATGAGATTGCAGTATTTCTTTGCCCTTCCGGATTTTTTCAACCTGCACTTCCAGTGAATGACCAGAGAACTCAGAACCAACACGATTATTAACCATTCCCTTATGGGGACTATCAAAGACATGGTTCAATCCATGCATCGCTATAGTATAACCTTTCTTTTGCAAGGCAAGCACATACCCCCAAAAGTCACTTTTTTCATCCGAAATCTGGAGATCTGCATCCTTGCAATCTGGCACTACTCCAATAAGTGGTTTTACCTGATACTCATCCATCAAGGTTTCAGCTATATGAAACTGCCTATAATCCATCGTTGGACAAATATCATCAAATCTAATTAATATCTTTGCTGACATATTGATATGTTTAATTCATTATTGAATTTAAAATATGGTCAACGATTTCGTCTTTTTTACCATTTATGTAATCAAGATATAACTCCTGACCATTTTTTGCGACCTCTTTATATTGCTCGGAACCGACTAACTCAAAGACATCATTAATATTATCAAAATTCCAATCGTTCTTACCATTACGATAATCAAATGTAACGTCAGAATTATGCAAGAAGTAATTGGCAAACCAATCTTTAATATATTCCTGCTTATATCCTGCACAGATGATAAACTCGGTATGCCCATAATAAGCATACTCCTTCATAATATGCCAAAGGATAGGCATACCGCCTATCTCAATCATTGGCTTTGTTTTAAACTGAGATTCCTCAGAAATTCGGGAGCCGAAGCCACCTGCAAGAAGCACAACTTTCATTTTAAATTTTTCTTAAAATATCTTAGAAAGGCAGGCTCCACACCAAAAGCGAAAAGTAGCTCATAAAAAATGCTAGTGGTGCTTCGCCTACCAAATAATATCCTTATTTTAAATTCCTCCGTTCTATTGAATTATCATCTGCTCTGATACCTTTTGTAAATCACCATTAGAACGTAAATACTGATTTTCAGCAGTTAGCACATCCAACATTTTTCAAAAAAGCATATTATTAATTGGTATTGCCAAAGCTACCTATTAGGCAGCCTTGACATTCACCTTTTTGTTCGAGTTATAATTACATGGGATTAGGGACATGAAGTCTTGCCCCCCATCAGTCGGGTGAGTATATCTTCTATATAATCGTCAAAATTAATGTCATTCAACTTGCAGCTCTCAAAAAGTGAGAACATAAAAGCTATGTTTTCCGTACCTAAATGGCTACCAGTATGCATCCAGTTTCGCCTACCCATAGCCAAGTGACGGAACATTCTTTCGACCGCATTGTTATGCATCTCGACACGACCATCCTGCAAGAACACCTTGAAGGTCTTCTCGTTATCAAGTACAGAGTTGATTGCTCGCTGAACCATTGCACCATAAGAAGAATCAAGCTTGATCTTCTTCAACAACTTCGTCAACTTGCCAACTATCGATTTCTTGGAGAACATAGTCAGGACGACTTACAACAAGTCTGGCTATTCTACCTTTACGGAGCTTATAACAAAACTCTTCAACCAACACAACTATTTGTTTATCTGTCACCTCCAATAGATAAGGATCAGCAAACCATCTATCAGTATAGCTGTGCTTCATCCAATGGATATTTAATTTATCAGACTTAATAACATCAGCAATATCATCTGTCATAAAGCCTAGATTCCACATATCTGAACGTAGAATCATTCTATCTTTCTTTGAAAATATGTTCAACATAACGTTTTTATTATTTTATTCATAAGTCTTCTCCAAAAATAAGTAAAAAATGGCTTTGGGTCTTTTGAGTTTATCAACATATATGACTTACACTGCCAAAATTCCTTAATCCACGAGAGGAAGGAAACTTCACCATGGAAAACATTCATAATGTCAAGATATTCAGGCATAGAATATATCTCTTTATGGAATTCGACAGGATTCTCAACCCTGCCTTGAGTATTCCATACATACCAGATATAGGGCAAATTGACACCAGCCTTGGTGACACAATAGGCATTGCCGTCATTACGCATATTGATTTCCATGAAATAGTCTTTTCCTTGCTTATCCCTAACAAATTCAATACTGAATAAACCTGAATAACGAGCAGCACTCAAGAACTTTACCGAATTTTCATATTCTGCTGAGAACAATTCCTTTGGCAGATATTTCAGATAACCTGTATTCGTATTCTCTGGCTGGCGTATCATATTTGTTGCACCAGGGATAATCACAATTCTACCTCCATCAAGCGAGCAGCCTATCAACTGATATTCAATCTCCTTATCTATATAATGCTGTACCTGAACAGGATTATTCTCCATCTTCATAGCATTTTGCCACTCTGAATAGTTACGGCAGATGTGAATATCAGCTTTTGACCCCTCTATGCTCTTCAAAGGTTTGAGAATAACAGGAAACACATCACTTTCAGGAGTAATCTGGGAAAACTCATAAGTGTTTGGTATCAATAATCCATGCTGCTTAGCAAACTCAGCCATCGTTTGCTTATTCATCATCTTATTGACTTCACCTTGACAAGAGATTCCTGGCAAATAATATTTACTAGAAAGTTGATTGTAGTGGGCATCCAAAAGACTAGACGCAAAGTCAGAACATGGAATTACCACTATTTTAGAAAGACTAAGGAAATCGCTCGGAATACGCTCAATAAGTACATTAAAGACTTGATCGCAAACCACCTTATACACTTTCTTTACATATCTTGAAGCTTCAACAAAAGTTTGATGCTTATCAGTATTATCGTGCAATAAAAGAATAGTTTTTACACCTTTCTCACCTAATCCACGAATAACACCGAGGGTATTGTGGTGTACTCCCCCTATAACCACTGCCAGCTTTTCTATTTCATTATTATTCATACTTGTCACGTTTTAATTTATTTTTTAGTACTTTAATTAACAATCCTCGATACATAGGATATAGCAAAATAGTCACACCTATAATAATCGCCATATTCCCTACAATGCAAACCAGCAACTTTCTCCATGTCCCAGTATATTCGCCCAGCGAAAATTCCAAGACAATTAAAGAAAAAACGACTATGGCGAAAGGCTTAATGGTATTTAGCAGATACTTTTTCATGTCAAGATCCTTAATCAATTTCTGCAAGATATAAGAGTTGACCAAAGTCTGAGATATGATACATATCAGCATCGCATAATAAGCGAACTTTGCATCCTTACCCAAAAGAAAGAAAACATACGTAAGTGCCAAGCAAGCCAAGTTTAGATTACCTGCAATGAAGCTAAACCGTTTTACTTTGCCTGTTGCAAAAATACCATCTTGAACAATTTGGGTTACGACAGATAATGCATTGCACACCAATAGTATTTTGCAGAATATTACAGCATAAGGTGGAACGTTTTTAAGCCAAAGTTCCATTATAAAATCCATATTAATAAACAATGGCACAAATATTAGCCCTATGAATAATATCAGAATTTCGCATTCACTAAACATCAGTTTGGACATTCGTGGGATATTTCCTACGGAATATTCCTTAATAATCTGAGGTCTAAATGCAGACAATACATTATTCATAAATGTTGATATAATACCACTAGCTTGCGTCGCTACTCCACCTGCGGCATTGAAAGCTACGCCAAAGTATTTGTTTATCAAGATATTGATACCCTGCTGTCGGACAGCAAATGTACCATTGCCATAGAGATCACAAGCGGCAAAAATCGTCATTTCCTTAACTATTTGCTTATGATAGCGATTGGCATATGAGAAACCTTCCAGTTTACTGAAGCAATATACAACATACATCAACGCTATAAGCGCAGATACTATAAAAAGCAAACCTCCATAAGCAATCAGACGATTAGAAAACCATACCAAGCAAAAGACTATAACACATTTCAAAACAACATTAACAATCTCTATCACGGCAAAAACATCCATTTTCTCATAGGAAATTACACTAGCATTAAACGGTACTTGTAGAATAGCAATAACAGATGAAAAAAGCGAAAACTGATATACCCAATTTGCGGCAAACATTGATCCTGTAGGTATATTTAATTGTGAGTTTACGAACCAAAGACCTGCAGATTCTCCGATTAATAATATAAAAAGGGCAATTATTGCATGTACTTGTATAGCAGAACTAATAGTAGCTTTTAACTCAAGTACATCATTTTTTGCTAAACAGAACGTAATGAATCGTGATGTCGCCCCACTCATTGCAGTATTCACAAACATCATGAGTGAAACTATACCTCCAACAACATTATAAACGCCAAAATCTTCAACACCTAGATATTCCAGAACCAATCTAGAAGTGTAAAGGTTAATACAAACAACAAATAGCATTCGAATATACAAGTAAATAGTATTCTCTGCTAAACGTTTGTTTTTTGAATCACTCCCCATGATTTATTTAAAATTTAACATTTTCTTTTTTATAAACTTAATGTCTTCTAGCCTTAACAAAACCTGCATTTTTGCTTCAGAAGATAATCCTTTGGTACCAGTATTATAAAGCTTATTCTTCTTATAATAATCTTCAAACGAACAAATTATATGAGCAGGATTACCACCAATAACAACATTGTCAGGAACAGAATGTGTTACAACACTACCGGCTGCAATCAAAACGTTATTACCAACAGTTACTCCTGGCATTATCAAGGAATTAGTTCCAATATATACATTATTGCCAATTTTTACCTTTCCAAAGCAATCAAAAGTAGGATCAATTATTCGGGCAACCTTTGCACCCCCATGAGTGAAAAATTTCACCCCTGCCGTAATCTGACAATCGTCACCAATTTCTATCAAATAAGGCTCCGAACTCCAAAAATTAGACAAAAATTGGTTACCTTTACCTATTATCACACCAGCCTTACGGGCCTGCTGCTCAAATGACAAGAAATGTCTTTGATATAAATGTATTATTTTTCTAATTATGTTCATCTGACATTCTTTTAAAGTCCACTCAACAAATCGTTACTATTGCAAGACTGTTCAATCATCAAATTAATTGACTGTAAATAGCCTTTTGCTGTATTTACATCAATATAGAAATTGTCTGAACGACTTGACAAAAGCATGTTTAATTTGACAAAAAGGCCTTTACTTTTTGCAAAATTCTCCATTCCTTTTATCTCATATGCCTTTTTAGAAAGCACTAAACTACCTTTTTTTGCTTTCCATTCAATTTTTGAGAATATTTTCGGAATACGTCTCTCTAAAAGAAGCATAACTCTATAATGATTGTTTCTAACCCGAGCCACAAAACTTCCTGTACGCATAATGGTTGATGACGTTGGAAATTCACCTATTTTTTCATGACATATATTATAGATATCATCAAAATAACTAGATGGTTTATCATCACCCATCTCTATTCGACCTGCTACGATTCTATTTCCGAATGTCATTGTCAGTCTCCAACAAACCTCTTCATAGGGCAAAGAACTGCCAGAAATATAATTCTGCTCATAATAATCAACAAAAGCTTCCAAAAATGGCTTAACTATGTTCTTTTGAAAACCATTCGGATCTATATCAAAATACAAATCAAGCAAATTGATATACGAATCTATTTTTTTACTATTATATAACTTGCTTAGAATCGCATCTTGATTACTTTTAGAATCCTTATATATGAATTCAGCAGCAAAATATTCTTGTAAAGACTTGTGAACCCACTTGTAATAAACACCATCTTGACAAAACAAAGGAACTGCCTTTAAGAGATCCGACAGTAACCCCATAGAAGTGAAAAACAGTGAAGGGAAATTTGCTCTTGCGGTATCTACAATGTTCAATAGTTCATCTTTTGTGAATTCTATTTGTTGTCTTCGTAAACATTCGAATCCTATTCGTCTCATTACCTTATCAAAGTCATCTATATCCAATTTAGATTTCTTCTCATGAACATATCCATCACCTTTAGACAAATCATGCGAATCAAAATATGCATCAAATACTTGACGGTAGAATATATGTTTCTTTAACGGAATAGTTTGCTTATAATCAAATGCCACAAACAAAAGAGTAACCAGAAGTGGATTTTTCAAGAAATCACTAATCATCGTATAGTTACCTGACTTCAGTTTGTTTATAAGCAGTTTTGAGATGTTCCCTTGATTATCATATTTTCTCAGCAATTCATAAGATTCTTCTTTCTTTAATTCCTTAATACGAAACTCTTGAAAGTTTCCTAACCCAGCAAGTCCTTCTTCTGGACGAGAGGTTAATATAAACTTATTATCAGGCACTTTTGACACAAACTCTTGAATATTGCTTGTAACAAAAGACTTCTGCTGACTTGGTATTTCATCATAACCATCAAAAAAGAAGATATTACCACCTTCACGGAACAATCTGGTAAGCAAATCAGAATCGAATTTATTGTCAAGCCCACCTAATTGAACTGATATTTCATTGAGTATATCATTAGTACTACTAATTCGCCTCAATTCTACAAAAAATGGAATTCCATGCTTATTATCTATTACATCCAAAAACATTCGTTTCATTAATGTGGACTTTCCCATACCCGCAGTATCGGTAATCAAGACACGTTGATACTTGTCTAACAATTCTTTTGGATAAGCATTTATTTGAATGGCTTTCTTGTCTCTACTATTCTCTGACAAGCATAAGGACAAAGGAATATAAATATCCTTTAGCTTTTTTACCCTCTCCTTAAATGCCAACGTATTAATGATACTATAACGTTCATAAGAATGCTCATAATATGCCTCAAAAGCTTCGGAACTTTTAATCAAATCCTTTTGGCATTCACCTTTGATATTTTTAAAGACATTAGCTAAAGCTGGTGCTACATAGTTTTTTACAAATGTCTCTACCAAAGGTTTTACAAACAAAACCATAGCCATTGTTTCCATTGTACAAACTACATTTAGAAATAATATCTCTTATACCACTCAGCGAAGGCTCTCAAGCCATCTCTCAAAGGAGTGGATGGCTTATACCCGAAGTCTTGCTCCAACGGTGTGGTATCGGCATAGGTAACAGGTACATCGCCTGGCTGCATAGGAACCAACTCCTTATGCGCATCGAAGTCATAATCCTCAGGTAATACACCTGTCTGAATCAATTCTTCCTGCAAGATGCTTACAAACTCCAGCAAGTTCTCCGGGTGGCTGTTACCTATATTATATACTTTATATGGAGGAATTGGTAAGCCATCCTCACCTTTCTGCTTCTCTGGCGCATGCTGCATCACTCTGACGATGCCTTCCACAATATCATCCACATAAGTGAAATCACGTTTACAGTTACCATAATTGAAGATCTTGATGGTATCGCCCTTTACCAGTTTATTAGTAAATCCG
>NZ_JBNPLT010000044.1:0-18579 GCF_050313615.1 Prevotella sp. SGI.167
CAAAGCCCTGCGCCATGTTTTGCGGGCTGGGACCGCCTGGGGAATAGCAGTTAATAGTTCACTGTTGATTTTGTAGTAATTGGCTGATAACTTGCAGATTTCTTGTGATTTTCTTGGTGGATTCAAGAAAAAAGCGTATCTTTGGCGGTAGAATGTTGAACTAGAATTAATAGGAGGCTAGAATTATGTATACAACTGGTAATACAACAAATTCAGTTCTTTCTTTGTCTCCTGAACTCATGAAAGAGTTGGCGGAGTATGCTGTTAAAGAACATCGTGCTGGTCGTTGCTTGACCCAAGAACAAGTGGAAAAATCTGTGATGGAGACTATGGGATGGAGTTCTCCCTCTTGTCACGAACAGGAGGTTGTTGTTTCTGATTGTTTTATTCAGATGGCTGATGCAGAATTAGATAGAATGTGGAATGAAGGAACATTTAATGAAGAACGTATCGAAAGCTTCCGGCATCTCCATGAACGTACTCCATACAAATTAAAAAAGAAATAATTATGGAAGGAATGTATATTGTTTTGGGTGGTGTTGGCATCGTTGCCTGCTGTCTTTACCTTTGGTCTGCTTTTACGAAAAGCGGTAAGAAGTGGATTGAGAGTCTTTAGGGCTTTTCACCGTTGCTCAAACCGCTACGTTCTAAGGTTGGCGGGGCATCAAAGCCCTGCGCCATGGTTGTGCGGGATGAGACAGCCTGGGAATAGCAGTTTATTGTTTACAGTTAATAGTTCACAGTTGATTTTGTAGTAATTGGCTGATAACTTGCAGATTTCTTGTGATTTTCTTGGTGGATTCAAGAAAAAAGTGTAATTTTGGCGGCAAAGTTGAACGTTTAATTGAAATAGAATGGAACAGACTGTATTTAACCCTGCTCAGATGAAGGTTCTTCAAATGATGTCTTATATCAAGACTCCACAGGAATTAGATAATCTTGAAAATGTTCTCTCTCAATACTTTGCAAAGAAGGTTGATGAGGGGATTGATGAGTTGTGCGATAATGGAAGTATAACTCTTGATACCATAGAGAGCTGGGGTAATGAACATTTACGTACCTCTGGCAAATGAGAAAGATAGTTCTTGATACTAATTGCTTATTGATGAGCCTTCCAAGGATAAGCCCTTATCGTAAGATTTCGTGGAGTTATTATTGCGGAATCAAGGAAATAATCATCTTAATTAATAGTTTAAGATGTCGTAACTATTGATTATAGCAAGTAGTAGAAGGAACTCATCTCGGTCTTCTTCAAGTCTTTACGACCCCTTCGGTTCCCCTTGGTTATAAACGAGGATACGATAATGTTCGTATCAATGACTGCATATACCATTGCGTTCTTTTCTTAATCGTCTGGCTTCTCTGATTTCTTCATTGATCTCATCAAGTGACATATCAATGTTATTCTCTCTTGCTGTGTCACACATGTATTGGAACGCAGCCTTTGCTTTCGCAGTCACTTCATCTTCTTCTTCATTCTTTGCCTGAATGGAGAATGGAATGCTCTTACTGCGAATTACTGCCTTAACAAAGATGTTAATGGCGGTATTCGCACTCATACCGAACTGTTCGCAGAGTTTATCAAACTGTGCTTTCTGCTGGTTGTCCATACGGACTGTCATTGCTGTCTGTGCCATAAGTCCAAAATGTTTAATTAATAATCATTCTGACGGCAAATATACATCATTATGGCGTAAAATGGTGCGGTAGTATTAATTATTTAATAAAGATTAATAGTTGAATAAATGATATAACTGCTTTTTTCGATTTTCTGAAGTATTGCCTTGGAAATGAGGAGAAATATGCATATCTTCTGGAGACTTAAACACGGAGATAATCTTTCGGAATCTTCTTTTCTTGAAGCCCTATTTGGGCTGGAGTTTGGTCACGCAGATTTCGCTGATGACGCAGATTTTCTTCTTTACTGTTTATTAGTCCCACAGATTTCACGGATTTACACAGATTTCTTTTGATTTTCTTGGTGGTTTCGAGAAAAAAGTCGTACTTTTGGAAAGTTATATAAATAATATCAGAGAAACACAAAGGGATTAGATCTTAAATTTTAATTATATACGATAAGATGGGCTGAGCTTTGAATAAAAGCTCGGCTCATCTTGTTGGCTATTGTCTTCTCATATAATTTCTTTTGATGAAGAAAATCAAACTTTATGACTACCAGCAGAAGATGCTGGAGGATATCATCAACGTGCTGACCATTATGATAGATTTTGCTTCCATCAGAAAATATCCGATTGTGAATTACAATGGATACTCCTCGAAAGCGTAGAGTACAGTGCTCAAATAACGCTCGCCAGTATCTGGCAAGAGGGCTACAATCTTCTTGCCCTTGTTCTCAGGACGCTTCGCAATCTCGGTGGCTGCAAAGGCGGCAGCACCTGATGAGATTCCTACCAAGAGGCCCTCGGTCTGAGCCAAATCACGACCAGCCTTGATGGCATCATCGTTCTGAATATCCAATACCTCATCGATATATTCTGAAGAGTAAGTCTCTGGAACGAAGCCGGCACCGATGCCCTGAATCTTGTGAGGACCGCTCTGTCCGCCGTTCAATACAGGCGATGTGGCAGGTTCTACGGCAATCACCTTCACGTTTGGATTCTGCTCCTTCAGGTACTTGGCGATACCAGAAATGGTTCCACCGGTTCCTACACCGGCTACGAAGATATCAATCTCGCCATCGGTATCAGCCCAGATTTCAGGACCGGTTGTGGCATAGTGCTTGGCAGGATTGGATGGGTTGGTAAACTGTCCCAGAATCACAGAGCCTGGGATGGAATCACGGAGCTCCTCGGCAGCCTTGATGGCGCCAGGCATTCCGTCCTTACCGCTGGTCAATCTCACTTCTGCGCCGTAAGCCTTCACCAGGTTTCTGCGCTCCACACTCATGGTTTCTGGCATGGTGAGGATGAGGTGATAGCCCTTTACGGCTGATACCAGAGCCAGGCCTACACCCGTATTACCGCTGGTTGGTTCGATGATGGTGGCACCTGGTTTCAGGATGCCCTTCTGCTCAGCGTCTTCAATCATTGCAAGTGCGATACGATCCTTTACGCTTCCGCCAGGATTGAAGAATTCTACCTTAGCAATCACAGGAGTCTCCAAACCCTTGGATGCTGAATACTTACCCAATTCCACTAATGGGGTCTTACCGATTAAATCAGTAATCTGTTTATATATCTTTGCCATAACTGTACTCAAATTTAAATCATTCATATTTTTACTTTACGTAGGTAAATGCCTCATCGAGTGCCTCAATCAGGTCGTCGATGTTCTCGATACCGATGCTCAGGCGAACGGTAGAAGGATAGATGTGCTGCTCCTCCAATTCCTCTGGGCTCAACTGAGAGTGAGTGGTTGTTGCTGGGTGGATAACCAGTGACTTCACGTCGGCTACGTTAGCCAGCAAAGAGAAGATGCGCAGGTGGTCGATGAACTCCCATGCCTCTTTCTCGCCGCCCTTGATATCGAAGGTGAAGATAGAACCACCGCCGTTAGGGAAGAGCTTCTTGTAAAGCTCGTGGTCTGGATGAGAAGGAACGGCTGGGTGATTAACCTTAGCCACCTTAGGGTTGTTCTCCAGATACTCTACCACCTTCAATGCATTCTGAACGTGACGCTCTACACGGAGGCTCAATGTCTCCAAGCCCTGAAGAAGAATCCAGGCATTGAATGGAGAGATGGTTGCACCGGTATCACGAAGGATGACCGCACGGATTCTGGTTACGAAGGCTGCTGCTCCGGCTACATCTGCGAATACGGCACCATGATAAGATGGGTCTGGCTTGGCGAGAGTTGGGAACTTGTCGGCATTTGCCTTCCAGTCGAACTTACCGCCATCTACGATGACACCACCGAGAGATGAACCGTGACCGCCGATGAACTTGGTAGCAGAGTGAACCACGATATCTGCTCCGTGCTCGATAGGGCGGATGAGGTATGGGGTGCCGAAGGTGTTATCGATAATCAATGGGATGTTGTGGCGATGAGCAATCTCAGCCAACTTATCGATATCGGTTACATCAGAGTTAGGATTTCCAAAGGTCTCTGCATAGAGTGCCTTGGTATTGTCCTGGATAGCAGCCTCTACCTGCTCGAAGTTGCGAGGATCCACGATGGTGTAGCTTACACCCTGTGTGGATAATGTATGAGTGATGAGGTTATAAGTACCACCGTAGATGTTGTCGGCAGCTACGATGTGGTCGCCGTTCTGAAGGATGTTCTGCAGAGCGTAGGTAACGGCGGCAGCACCAGAAGCGACAGCCAAACCTGCTACACCACCCTCGAGGGCAGCTACACGGTCTTCGAATACACCCTGAGTAGAGTTGGTCAAGCGACCATAGATGTTACCTGCGTCACGGAGTCCGAAGCGATCGGCAGCGTGCTGAGAGTTGCGGAACACGTAACTTGTGGTCTGGTAGATAGGCACCGCACGAGCGTCGGTAGCTGGATCTGGATTTTCCTGACCTACATGCAACTGAAGTGTCTCAAAGCGAAGTTTCTTTTCTGTACTCATAATCTATGTCCTTTCTTTAATTTTACGTTAATATTCAATCTATTCATTTATATAAATCTGTCGCCCAGAAATCAGATTGATGTTCTCTCTCAGAAAGACATTCTTCTGAAAGACATTCTGATGTCCTTCTGAAAGTCATCATACTGTTTGTTCTGATTGACGCTGCAAAGGTACGGCGATTTTTTGGATTCTGAAATAGCATATGAGTAGTATTCCTGCTACCACGTTTGTGGTATTCGGGCATTTTTTTCGATTTTTTAGAGAAATTACAGTCTAAATCCTAAGCCGATGGTCATCGGGTAGCACTCGGGAGCCTTGGTCTTGTTGAGCAGCGGGGTTACTCCGACACGGGCGTAGAGCATCACTCCTGAGTAGCCGGCACGGGCCTCCAGGTTCACGCCGATAGGGTTGAGGTTGATATCGCCCGTTTCGGTATGCTTGTGCTTGCCTATGAAGTAGCGGGAATGCTCGTGCCAGCGGTATTCTACCGATGGACCTAACGCCAGGAATGCATCATGGCATCCTATGCGCTTCTGCCACTCCAGCATGATAGGCAGGCGGAGCACATTGTAGCTGATATAGCTTTTCTTCAGCGTTTCGCCTTCTATCGGAGTCATGGCCGATACCCCGTTTTCGGTGCTTAATACATAATTGTCCTTGAAATGGTGGTGCACCTGTCCGATGGAGAGAGAGGAGGTGAGCGCCATTTCGTTGGAAAGGCGGAAGCAGAGACTGGTGAGTGTGATGCCCCATTCCCACGACTTGGAGTCGCGACTATGCATCTCGTTGTTGCCTCCCATGCTTCCCCTGCTACCTGGCAACTGGCTGCAGCCGAAGAAGAAGGTTGGATAATGACTCTCCAGACTGCGCTTGCGCTTTCTCAAGGTCTGAGGGATGAAAGGCGAGGTGACAAATACCTTTTCTACTTCCTGACCATCTACGAATTGGGTTTCGGAAATCTTGGTCATCTCGTTGCCGTTCATCTTATATATCTTCACAGAAGTCTGTTCACCATCCTGCTTGATGACGATGTTCTGGTCGTTCACTCTGATTGTGGTGTCGTTAGCCTCTACCGAGGCTGGTGCACAGTTGCTGTTGGTTTCAGCAAGGGCGAAGGCTGGCATCATGGCAGCCATCATCATTACGTTTTTGATATTCATAATACTATATTTTATGTTGTTTCTTATTCTTATTGAGAGGATTCCTGTAGGAAGATGTTGCTTCTATCTTCTGGAATAGCAGAGTTGCATGATGTCTTCGGGCGACAGGTCGCCTTCGATATAAATCACGGTTCCCTTGCTTTCATTCGGATTACTGAAGAGGATAAAGCGGTTGTTGCCATTGCTCAAGGGCGCCATCATGTAATAGCCGCTCACCATCTTGCCATTCTCCACCACCTCTCTGATCTTTTTCGCAGCCTTGCGGTCGGACTTCAGATAGTGGGCTATTTCCGTGGAGTGGTTCTTATATACCAGGCTCTTGTATATCTTGAGCTTGTAACCTTTGAGTTGCGTATTCTGCATCGTAACCATCTTGCATCCCTTGGCGTGTCCGAATCGTTGGAATATACTTTTTACGTACAGCCCCTCCTGGGCATTAGCCGAAATCGAGGCTACCACGATAAGAAGCAGTCCGATGAAGAAGCGTTTTATCAAGTTGCATCGTTTCATATTCTATACCTTATTATATATATTATACTTTATAGTTTGATTGATTCATCTAAAAGATGAATTTATTGTTTCATCATATCCAGGGCACTGAATGGATCTTCGGAATCTGCCGAAACATCTTCCAGGGCATCCAGGGCTTCGTTATGAACGAACTCCTGGTCGGTATAAACCTTTCCATCGATAACCGCATAACATTCAGGCTGAGGCTGGGCTATCTTCTGGATGCCCACAATCAGGAATGCGATGGTAGCGGCTGCTGCCACAGAAGTGCCGAAATATTTGAGCCATCTGCTGCGAGAAGCTTCCTTTTTTGGGATTTCTTCCTTCTCGATATCTTTCTTTTCGAAATCCTCCTCCTTCTCTTCTTCTCCTTTTAGAATTTGAGAAAGATTCATCTGTTCGAATCCGATATAGCTGAAGAGGGCGCGGTAGGATTCCCATTCTTCCGGAATATCATTGGCATGCTCTTCGAAATACTTTCTGAGCGTTGCCTCTTCCTCATTGGATGTGGCACCATCCATATACTTGTCGAGCAAGTTCTGTATTCTTTTTATTTCATCATTCATAACTTTTCCTCCTTCTTTATTTTGTTCTGTTTCACGATGTTCATATAAGTCTCTCTGATTTTGAGTCGGGCTCTGGAGAGATTCTTTCGGAGATTATCAGCTGTGCATCCCGTTATCTGCATGATTTCATCGGCAGTATAGCCTTCTATCTCCTTCATGCGGAATATCTGCTGCTGCAAGGGCGGAAGCTGTGCCACTATCTGCTTGATAAGGTTTACCTCGTCCCGTTGCTCTGCCCGCCGGTCTTCTATGGGCACTTCCATCACCTTGTCGGTGGTGAAGTTCCGCTCCTCATGTCGGCACTGGTCATAAAACTTGTTGCGCATGATGGTGATGGCTAGAGCCTTGAGGTTATCTTCTGCCTGGATATTCTGGCGCATGTCCCACAGCCTGAGCATGACTTCCTGCACGAGGTCTTCGGCATTGTCGTCATTCTCAGTCAACCTTAGCGCATACGCTTTCAAGTTGCTGCGCATCGGTAGGATGATATGTTTGAATTCTTCTGTTCTCATAACCTTTACATTCTATAGACGTATGAAATTGAAAAATCGGACATCTAAGAAGAGATTTTTTTCAAAAAATGCTTTCTTTTTTCAAAGAAAAATGTTATTTTTGCAGTCATAAACATAAAATTTTGCAATCGAAAACATTAAAAAACTGAATGGCTTATGGCATCTGTAGTTTCTATTATTCCCATCGTGTTGCTGTTCATCCTGATGCTCGGCTTCAAGATGGCAGGTCATAAAAGCGCCTTGCTGACGCTCGTAATTACCGTGTTGCTCGCTCTCTTCGTTGCTTCGCCGCTAGGCATGATTGCCCCAGAACATGCGGAGGACAGTGTTATCGCCCTGACGGGATGGGCGGTGGTGGAAGGCATCCTGAAGGCGGTGTTCCCAATTCTCATCATCATCCTAATGGCTATCTACAGCTATAATATCCTCGTGGAAAGCAAGCAGATAGAGGTAATCAAGAGACAGTTTACATCGATTACCGATGATAAGGGGCTGCTCGTGCTACTCCTCGTATGGGGATTCGGCGGACTGCTCGAAGGTATGGCGGGCTTCGGAACAGCGGTGGCGATACCTGCTGCCATCCTCATCGGACTCGGCTTCAAACCGATGTTTTCGGCTCTGGTATCCTTGATCGGTAATACCGTGGCTACGGGATTTGGTGCCGTGGGCGTGCCGGTTACTACGCTCTGTAATGAGGTGGCTGAAAGCGGATCGGCTTCGGCGGCACAGATTTGCGAGACTTCGGCCTTCGCCATCATCCAGCTGTCACCTCTCTTTATCATCCTGCCTTTCATCATCCTGACGCTTACCGATAAGCATAATCTTATCAAGAATCTCATCATCGCCTTTTGGGTGGGAGTGATTTCCGTGGTAGTGCAGTTTGTATGCGGCTATTATCTCGGTTCGGAGACACCAGCCATCATCGGCTCGTTGGCTGCCATTATCGCCATCATTGCATACGCCAAGGTGTTTGCCAGAAAGAGCAAGGTGCAGGATAAGGAAACCTTTACGCTTGCCGAGAGCCTGAAGGCATGGAGCGTTTACCTCTTTATATTGATATTCATCCTGGTTTCCGGCGCACTCTGTCCTCCGGTCAATGCTTTCCTCAAGAGTCATCTGGTAAGTGCAGTTCATCTGCCTGTGCTCGACAGTACCTTTAAGTTTGGCTGGATTTCCAATGCAGGACTGATGCTCTTCCTGGGTGCTACGATTGGTGGACTGATACAGGGATTAAGTCTCAAGAGACTGATGGTGATTCTTGCCCGTACCACGGTGAATCTGCGCAAGACGGTAGTGACCATCTGTTCGCTGATAGCCCTGGCAAGTGTGATGAACTATTCGGGAATGATTACTTCCATCGCCTCAGGACTGGTGGCAGTAACGGGTGATTTCTATCCTCTGGTTGCACCGATGATTGGTGCCATCGGAACCTTCGTTACGGGGTCTGATACCTCTTCGAATATCCTTTTTGCCAAGCTCCAGGCTCATGTAGCCAACCAGTTGGGCATGACGGGACAGAGCACATTCTTTGGTATGGAGGGCGGTCAGGAGAACTGGCTGGTAGCTGCCAATACCACGGGAGCCACGGGTGGCAAGATGATCAGTCCGCAGAGCATCGCCATCGCGACTGCAGCCTGCGATATGGAGGGAAAGGATGGAGAGATTCTCCGTTCGGCTATCCCATACGCCCTGCTGTATATCGTATTGGGCGGATTGATGGTTTACTTCGGTTGCTGATATTTTTTCTTATATAAAAAACTGTCCTCATCTGTTATCTCAGATGGGGACAGTTTCAGTTTTATAAATCGACATTAAGATATCTGCAAAGCTTCTTCTCTTTTTTTTCAAGAACGCAAATCCGCTAGGCGTCCCGCCGGAATTGCAATCCGGCGTCAAAAAATGTCCTAACCTATTTTGGCTCTGCGGATTTGCAATCCGCAGCAAAGAAGTGTGCTTTTTCCTTTTGTTGGGGGATTATAAATCCCCCGGTTTTAATAGGTCGAACCCTTTTTTGCGGCGGATTGCAAATCCGCCGGGACGCCTAGCGGACTTATGACACACCTACTTCTTTTAAGCATGTCTTTTCTCGTAAGCCAGACTGTGGTCGTGCTGGTCGATATCATGCTTCGACTTACTCTTTACTACGAGCCATACGCCAGAGAATACAAGGATGGCGGCAATCGCCTGTATACCCTTGAATACGGAGAGACCTACGATGACACTCACCGTGACCGATACCAGCGGCTGCACATAGTTATATACACTCACCACGGTAGGGCGCAGAGTCTTCTGACCAATCATCATGCAGATGTAGCCCAGGAAGGTGCCGAATAGAACTACGTAGCCCGTTTCCCACCAGGTGCTCATCGGAACATGGGCAAAGTCGATGTTCATGACGTGGCTGATGGTGAAAGGCCATATAATGATGGTTGCCCAGAGGAACATCCACTTGTTGATGGTGAAGAGCGAATACTTAGACAGCAGGTTCTTGAAGAGCGACAGGTAGAGGGCGAAGGAAAGCTGAGCCGACATACAGAGCAGGTCGCCCCAGATGTTTCCCACCTTGGCATTGCCAGCCGTAGCACTTGTCATGATGATGATGACGGCACCAGCACATCCCATCAGTACACCGAGCGCCTTCTTCCAGGTGATAGGCTCCTTCAATATCAGGAAGGAGAGAATCATGGCGAAGATAGGCATCGAGGTGGTCATGATGCTGGAATTGCTAGGCGAGGTCATGTTCAGACCGATGGTGTAAGAACACTGGTTGAACACGAGGGCAAAGAGTCCTGCAGCAGCAAACTTGAAGATGTCTTTTACTGGAACATGCTCTTTCTTGGTGAAGAGCGAGGTGAGCCAGAAGAGAATGGCGCCACCCAATACGCGGAAGCTCACCAGGTCTATGCCGTCGATGCCGTGAAGCATGGCATCCTTGCCTACGGGAGCCATCAGTCCCCAGAATGCACCGGAACAGAAGAGGCACAGGTGGGCGATAAGAGGTCGTTTGTTATCCATTTTTCCTTATTTCTATTTAAATCTTCTTTATTTTGAATAAAATCGAGTGCAAAGGTACAAAAATTCGAGGAATTTTGCTATATTTGCGGTATATTTTTTGGAAGTTAAAGGAGTTAAGAAGTTAAGACAATAGTCTTTTTCCGTTCTTGACTATTAAAGATAGGAGATTATTCTTATGCAGAAATATGCTGATTATATCAAACAGATAGAGATAGAATCTCTTTGGAGCGGTACCAAACATATTCTTTGGAACCTCGACCGCCGTGTCAATATCCTGAGTGGTGTAAACGGCGTGGGCAAGAGTACTATATTAAATAAGGTGGTAAAGGGGCTGGCGGCTGGCGGTGAATTTCCTAGTCACATGATCAAGGGCGTGCATCTGAAGGTGGAGCCGGAGGAGGCTAAGTGGATTCGCTATGATGTAATCCGATCGGTAGACCGACCATTGATGAATGCCGAGATGATCAACAAGATAGACCTTACTCTGGTTACCGAACTCGACTGGCAGCTCTTCCAGCTGCAGCGCAAGTATCTGGATTATCAGGTGAACATCGGCAACCGCATCATCGCCGTGCTTCAGAGTGGCGAACCGGATGCTGCCTTCAAGGCTCAGCAGCTGAGCGAACCGAAGAGAATGTTCCAGGATATAGTAGATGGTCTTTTCAAGGATACCGGCAAGACTATCATCCGTACAGCCAACGAAATCCGCTTCAACCAGATAGGTGAGCAGCTCTCGCCTTATCAGCTTTCGGCTGGTGAGAAGCAGATTCTCGCCATCCTCCTTACCGTGCTGGTGGAGGACAACCAATCATACGTCCTCTTTATGGATGAGCCAGAAATCAGCCTTCACTTCGAATGGCAGAAGCAGCTCATCGGTCTGGTATTGAAACTGAATCCGAATATCCAGATCATCATGACCACCCATAGTCCTGCTGTGGTGATGGACGGATGGACAGACAGGGTGACGGATGTGAACGATATCACGATTTCGTAATTAATAATGTACAATTAATAATGTACAATGTATAATGGTAGAATGGGGCATTGTACATTATACATTATACATTATAAATTATTAATTAAAAGTATTATGGCTAAACGTTTAACCGATAATATTAATTCCCTCTACTTCGAGGCCGCCAACAAGATGACCTCGAAGAAGGCTCGGCGCAAGATAGTGGCTTATGTCGAAAGCTACGATGATGTCTTCTTCTGGCGTTCGGTATTGGGAAAGTATGAGGATGAGACGCGCTATTTCGAAATCCTGCTTCCTACCCGCAACAACCATCTGGACCGTGGTAAGAAGGCGGCTATCGTGAATATGCTCAAGGGAGTGGGAAGGGATATGATAGCCTGCGTGGATGCCGACTATGATTTCCTGAGGCAGGGTTCTACCGAAGCCTCGCAGCAGATGCTGGAGAATCCCTATATCTTCCATACCTACGCTTATGCCATCGAGAATTTCCAGTGTTATTCCAAGGGTTTGCATGAAACCTGCGTGATGGTGACGTTGAACGATGCCCATATCTTCGATTTCGAAAGATTCATGGAGGCGTATTCCCGTACGATATGGCCGCTCTTCGTGTGGCATCTTCTCTTTTATATCCGTCATTGCAAGATGTCGATGCATTTTGATATGGCAGAGTTCGACAAGGTCATCGTATTACCGTCAGTCAGAATCCAGGACCCGCAGCAGGCTATCAATTATCTTGCCAAGAAGGTGAGGGCGAAGCTTTTCCAGCTGGAGCGTCGCTTCAAGACGTTCAAGGATGAGCTGCCGGATATGATCCAGTATCTGAATAATCTGGGGGTAAACGAGCATAATACCTATTTATATATACAGGGTCATCATCTTTTCGACCTGGTGGTTTTCCCTTTGGTGCAGAGCGTCTGCGATACGCTGCGCAATGTCAGGGAGAATGAAATCCGTGCCAGGGCTGTCCATACCGAGCAGGCACGGACAGAGATGGCATGCTATGAGAACAGTCTGGGCAAGGTGAAAATGATGATGAAGAAGAACACCTTCTACCAGTTCTCTCCGGAATTCCAGAAGATTCAGGCGGATGTGGAAAGATTTTTAGAAAGGTAAAAAAGTAAAAAGGTAAAAGGGTAAAAAGGATATTTAAAGGTAAAAGGGTAAAAAGGTAAAAGGGTAAAAAAGTAAAAAAGGTAAAAAGAAAGCAGGCAGATGACATTCCGCCAGGCTCTTTTTACCTTTTTACCCTTTTACCTTTTTACTTTTAAATTTATACGTATGTCTCCAGGAACTTCAAGGTTCCTTCTACCTTCAATGTCTGGGTAGAGGCAGGAACTACGATGCTCTCGCCACCCTGGAGCGTAATCTCGTTACCCTCGTTGTCGGTAATCTTAGCCTCACCCTTCAAGCCAATCAGAATCACGAAGCTGTCCAGCTCTGAATAATCCAAAGTCATAGGTTCATCGAGATCATAAACGGCTGTGGTGAAGTAAGGGCACTGTACCATGCTAACACCCTGGTTCTTGGCAGGAGTGTAGTTCTGGCGATAGTCTGGCAATACGGTGTAGTCGATGCACTCGGCAGCCTCCTTGGTGTGGAGCTGGCGATAGTTGCCATCCTTGTCCTTGCGCTTGAAGTCGTAGATGCGATAGGTTACATCGCTGGTCTGCTGAATCTCTGCAACGAAACAGCCTGTTCCGATGGCATGGATTCTGCCGGCAGGGATAAAGAAGCAGTCGTCCTCCTTCACGTTATACTGAGCCAGGGCATCGGTGATGGTATCATTCTCCACCATCTCCTTGTACTGCTCAGGAGTAATCTGCATCTTCAAGCCGTTGTAGAGCTTGGCATCCGGCTCGCTTGGCAGCGCATACCACATCTCGGTCTTGCCGCGCTCCTTACCCTGCTTCTTGGCAATTTCGTCATTAGGATGTACCTGGATAGAAAGGTCGGTATTGGCATCGATAAACTTGATAAGCAATGGAAACTCGTTGCCAAAACGCTTGTAGTTCTCTGCACCGAGGAAGTTCTCCTTCAACTCAGCAACTACCTCATTGAGTTTCTTGCCCTTCATCTCGCCGTCAGCTACGATGCTCTCGTTGCCAGGAACACCTGAGATTTCCCAACTCTCGCCAACTTTCTCCTGTTTGATGTCAAGATGCTTGAAGGCGATAATCTTGTTTCCACCCCAGATGGTGGACTTCAATAGTGGTTCAAATTTTAATGGTTTCATAATTTTATGGAATTAGTTGATAAAATGTTCTATTGTAATAGAACTCTTCGTTCTTTATTCTTCACTTGAACTCTAGTTCTCTCTCCAGAAGGCAGGAGTAAAGATTACCAGTACGCTGAATATCTCCAGACGTCCGATGAGCATCATCAGCGAACAGAACCATTTTGCCACATCCGGCAGTTCGCTCCACGACATCGTCGGACCAATCTCCGTGCCCAGCGTAGGACCTACGTTGCCCACACAGCTCAGGGTGATGGTGATGGCATTGGTGTTGTCGATGCCCATGGCTATCATCGTGAAAGAGATAACCAGACAGATGATGAGATAGGTGGTGAGGAAGGCGAGCAAGGTGACTCGTTTCTGCATCGGTACGTTCACGCCATCAATCTTCAATGGAAGTACGGCGTTAGGATGCAGAATCTGGCGGAATTCATTCTTCACCATTCTTACCAGCATCACGGCGCGGATACATTTCAAACCTCCACTCGTACTGCCCGAGCAGGCTCCGAAGAACATGCAGGTTGCCAATACCACCCAGGTGACATGAGGCCAGAGGGCAGCATCATCATTAAACAAGCCTGTGGTGGTGATGAATGACACCACCTGGAAGACGGCGCTGCGGAAGGCATGCTCCATATCGTAGTTGCGCATCGCCATCAGCTCTACCATGATGAAAGCCGTGAATGCCGCAACCAGGAATGCATAAAACTTGAATTCCGAGTTCTTGAACAGATCCTTGATCTTGAACTTAATGACTGCTGCATAAAGTAGGGTGAAGTTCACACCCGATAGGAAGCAGAAGAACGTACAGATGTATTCTAGCGCTGGTGAATGGAAGAACTCGGTACTGCTGTTGTGGGTAGAGAAACCACCCGTTGCCGTCGTGGTCATCGCATAGTTGAAACTGTCGAAGAGGTTCATTCCCGCCACATAGTAGGATACGATGCAGGCAATGGTGAGCACAAGATAGATACTCCATATCCATTTTGCCGAAGTGGAAAGACGGGGATGAAGTTTGGTCTTGATAGGACCCGTAGCCTCGGCAGCAAACACCTTGGTCTGTCCTCCTACAAGCGATGGCAACAGGGCGATGGTGAAGAACACGATTCCCAGACCGCCTATCCACTGTGTGAGCGATCGCCAGAAGAGCAAACCGTGAGGGAAGCATTCTACATCATCAAGAATGGTGGCACCCGTGGTGGTGAATCCCGACATCGTCTCGAAGTAGGCATCCGTAAAGTTGTTGATGTAGCCGCTTACCATGAAGGGCAGCGTACCGAAGAGACTGAAGATAATCCATGAGAGCGAAACCACGAGGTAAGCATCACGGCGCGACATCGAGTTGTCGGCTCCATGACCCTTCCATTTCAGGATAAGTCCGCCTCCGATGGTGATGAGTGTTGCCACAATGAAGGCGAAGATATCATCCTGCTGATAGTAATAGGCTACCAGCAGACTGATGAAGAGCAGGAATGCCTCGATGAAAAGCAGCTGCCCCAAGACCTTGTATATCAGTTTACTGTTTATCATTTTATCTGATTTTCCTTTGTATCATCGTTCTTTGTGTGCTGATTACACAAAGTACTTCTCTATTTTCTTCATATTGATGTTATGGCAGAATACCATCACCGAATCGCCTGGTTCTATCTGGGTATTACCCGAAACGAGCATACCTTCGCTCTTGCGTACCAGTCCACCAATGGTTACACCGATAGGCATACCAAGGTCTTTCACCGGTTTCTTGGTAACCTTGGAACCTTCTTTGGCGATGAACTCAGCCACATCGGCATTGGCATTCATCAGGAAGCGGACGTTCATCACGTCAGCATCCAGCATCATCTGATAGATGTAGCTGGCGGCAATCATCTTCTTGTTGATGATGGTACCGATATCCAGACTTTCTGCCATGCTCACATAGTCTACATTCTCAACGGCAGCTACCGTCTTTCGCACACCCATTCTCTTGGCTGTAAGACAAGCCAGGATATTGGTTTCTGCATTGCCGGTCAGGGCAACGAATGCCTGGGTGCTTCTGATTCCTTCTTCGGTGAGCAATGGAATGTCTCGTCCATCACCATGAATAATCAGGGTCTTGTTCTCGTCCAGAATGTCGTTGAGATATTCGCAGCGGTTCTCATCCTTCTCGATGATTTTGCACTCCATGTATTCAGGCATCTTCTTGACGGCTCTTACGGCAGTGCGTCCGCCACCCATGATCATCACGTTCTTCACGTCTACATAATGTTCCTTGCCCACAATCTTGCGGATATATGGAATATAGTTGCGGGTAGTCATGAAGTAGGCAAGGTCGTAGAGCTTCAGTTCATCGTTACCACCAGGGATGATGGTATCGCTGCCTCGCTTGATGGCTACCACGTGGTATGGGTCGTTAGGACCGCTGATGTTCTTGAGCGGTTCGTTGAGGATTTCGCATCCTTCGCGCAGCTTGATGCCGAGCATGACGAGTGCTCCGTCGTGCACATCCCAACGCTGGCGAACCCAACTCATTTTCAGACCGTTATTGATATCTACTGCAGCCAGCATCTCAGGATAGATGAGCTTGCTGATGCCCAGATTCTTGAAGAATTCCTGTGCTTGTGGCTCCATGTATTCCGGATTGTCAACACGGGCTACTGTACGCTTTGCACCCAGGTTCTTGGCAAGGATGCTAGCTGTGATATTGGTACTCTCTATGGGGGTGACAGCAATGAAAAGATCTGCACAGTCGGCTCCTGCATCACGCAGAATCTTCAGACTGGTAGGCTTTCCTACCATCGTGAGCAGGTCACAGTCTGAGCCGATGCTTGCCAGTCGCTCTTCGCTTTCGTCGATGAGTGTAATTTCTTCATTGCTGCGAGACAGCAGTCTCGCCAAGTGTGTACCTATGGCGTATGCGCCAGCTATGATAATCTTCATTTCTTTATTGCTTCTTTGATTGAATCTTTATCCAGATGCACGATTTCTCTCAGTTCTGCCACAGTACCATGTTCCACGAAGGTATCTGGTATACCCATTCGGGTGATGTGAGGCTGATAGTCGTGATCGTTCATCCATTCGAGTATGGCAGAACCCATTCCGCCCATCCTTACTCCATCTTCGATGGTAACGATGCGGCTGAACTTTTCTCCCACCTCTTTTAATATGTCTTCATCGAGAGGTTTCAGGAAGCGCATATCGTAGTGGGCTACGCTCATGCCTGTTTCTGTTTCTACTTCGGCGATGGCCTTGGCTGCATCATTTCCGATAGGACCGATGGTGAGCACAGCCACGTCCTTTCCATCCTTTAGTTTTCTGCCGGTACCGGTCTTGATTTCTTCCATCGGGTTGCGCCAGTCTACCAGCACACCGTTTCCTCTTGGATAGCGGATTACGTAGCTGCCCTGGTTTGGCAATTGTGCTGAATACATCAGGTTGCGCAACTCATGTTCGTTCATAGGAGAAGCGATGGTAAGATGCGGTATCGGACGGAGGGCTGCCATATCGAAGACTCCGTGATGGGTTGGACCATCTTCGCCTACCAGTCCCGCTCTGTCCAGGCAGATGACTACCGGCAGATTGAGCAATGCCATATCATGGATGATATTGTCGTAGGCACGCTGTGCAAACGAACTGTAGATGTTGCAGAAAGGAATCAGTCCATCTTTCGCCATACCTCCAGAGAAGGTGACGGCATGTCCCTCTGCAATACCCACATCGAAAGTGCGGTTAGGCATCGCCTTCATCATGATGTTCATGGAGCATCCTGTAGGCATGGCTGGAGTCACACCTACTATCTTTTGGTTCTTTTGAGCCAGTTCCAGCAAGGTTTCGCCAAAGACATCCTGGAATTTTGGCGGCTGGTTGCTGGTATCCTTAATCAGTCGCTCACCTGTTTCTGGGTCGAACTTACCCGGTGCGTGCCAGATGGTGGCACTCTTCTCTGCCGGTTTATAACCCTTGCCTTTGGTAGTATGCAGATGCAGCAGCTTAGGACCCTTCATCTGCTTGAGCTGTTTCAGCACTCTCGCCACTTCCTTGACATCGTGACCGTCGAACGGACCGAAATATCGGATGTTCATTCCTTCGAAGATGTTCTGCTGATGGCTCAATGCAGACTTCAGCGCATTGTTAAGACGTAGGATTCCCTTTTTACGGTCTTCGTTCAGATACCCTTTGGAGTGTAGCCACTGTGAAGCCTTGAAGCGGAGCCTGTTGTAAGTTTCATTGGTATCCAGATTGAGAAGGTATTTCTCCATACCACCTACGGCCCTGTCGATACTCATATCGTTGTCGTTGAGGATGATGAGCATATCGTTCGGGGTGCTCGAAACATTGTTCAAGCCCTCGAAAGCCAGTCCGCCACTCATCGCACCGTCGCCGATGACAGCAACGATATTACGGTTGGTTTCTCCAGTTTCTCTTGCAGCAACAGCCATACCGAGTGCTGCGGAAATGGAATTGCTCGCATGTCCGCAGGCGAAGGTATCGTATTCGCTTTCCAAAGGAGTAGGGAATGGACGGATGCCGTGCAACTTGCGGTTGGTACAGAAGTTGTCGCGGCGACCTGTCAGGATTTTATGCCCGTAAGCCTGATGTCCTACATCCCATACGATACGGTCGTAAGGGGTGTTGAAGATATAATGAAGGGCTACGGTTATTTCAACCACACCAAGAGAGGAGGCAAAATGACCAGGATTTACGGCAACCTCGTCGATAATGTCTTCTCTTAACTCTTTACAAACTTGCGGCAGCTGGTCAATACTCAACTTGCGCAAATCTTCTGGGTATTTTATTTTACTTAATAGACTAAACTTGTTCTTGTCCATGTTTTCTTTGTGAAAATCTTCTGCAAAGATAATGCTTTTTTCCTATATAAAGCACTTTTGAGGCAATATTTTCGATTTTTCCGATAATTCTTTGTATTTTTCTACTCATAGTTGATTACTTGTAGATGAACTTTTCAGAGAATTGCTGGCCGTTAACAGAAATGTAGAGTATGTAGATGCCATGTGAATGAGACGATAAAGGAAGACTGATGTTGTATGATGCTATCATGTGTGTAGACGTCAACACAGTCAACCAACAAGCGTTAGG
>NZ_JBNPLT010000045.1:0-18077 GCF_050313615.1 Prevotella sp. SGI.167
CGGTCTGAGCATAGCAACGCTATTGTCTCAGCACCATCATGTAACAGCAGTAGATGTAATCCCAGAGAAGGTGGAGAAACTCAACAATAAGATTTCTCCAATCCAGGACGATTACATCGAAAAGTATTTGGCAGAAAAGCCATTGAATCTCGTGGCAACCCTTGACGGCAAGTCAGCCTATAAGGATGCAGACTTCGTAGTGATTGCAGCACCAACCAACTACGACCCGGTGAAGAACTACTTCGATACAACCCATGTAGAAGAAGTCATCGACCTGGTTCTGGAGGTAAACCCAGATGCTGTGATGGTCATTAAGAGCACCATCCCTGTAGGTTACACCCGCAACCTCTACTTGAAGTATGCCAAGAAGGGCGTGAAGAATTTCAACCTTCTCTTCTCTCCAGAGTTCCTTCGTGAGAGCAAGGCACTCTATGATAACCTTTACCCAAGTCGCATTATTGTAGGCTATCCAAAGATTATCGATCGCCCTGAGTTTGCAGAGGAGAACGAGGCTATCAAGTCAGTAACCAATGTCGAGATGTTGAAGGAAGCAGCCAAGACCTTCGCCGCTTTGCTCCAGGAAGGCGCCATCAAGGAAAACATCGATACCCTCTTCATGGGCATGAAGGAAGCTGAGGCTGTCAAGCTCTTCGCCAATACCTATCTGGCACTCCGAGTAAGCTATTTCAATGAGTTGGATACATACGCAGAGGTAAAGGGACTCGATACCAAGGCTATCATCGATGGCGTAGGCCTTGATCCACGAATCGGCACCCATTACAACAACCCAAGCTTCGGCTATGGTGGTTATTGCCTGCCAAAGGATACCAAGCAGCTCCTGGCAAACTATGCTGATGTTCCTGAGAACCTGATAGAGGCAATCGTAGAGAGCAACCGCACCCGTAAGGACTATATCGCTGATGCCGTACTCCAGAAGGCGGGTTATTACAGCTATGCCGATGCCAACAGCTATGATGCCAGCAAGGAACACAACTGCGTGATTGGAGTCTATCGTCTGACCATGAAGTCAAACAGCGATAACTTCCGCCAGTCAGCTATCCAGGGAATCATGAAACGTATCAAGGCTAAGGGTGCAGAGGTAGTCATCTATGAGCCAACCCTGGAAGAGGGCAGCACCTTCTTTGGTAGCCGAGTAGAGAACAACCTCGAAGCCTTCAAGGCACAGAGCCATGCCATCATCGCCAATCGCTATGATGCTTGTCTGGATGATGTGAAGGAGAAGGTATATACTAGAGATATTTTCAGAAGAGATTAATTATTATAAGACATTAAAATTATCTCAAAATGAAAAAATCAATTGAACCTAACGAAAGATTGGTAAAAAAGGAAGTGAGATTCCTTAACGTTGTACTTTATCCAGAAAGTAGACAATCGCCACAGAGGTATGCAGAATTATTTGCTAAGGTGTTTGATTTGAAAATTGCGGTAAACACCTTTGCGGAAAAAATAACTCAAATTGAGTCTTTTGATGTTGATAAAGACTTTTGTTATGGTAGACTTGTTAATTTTACCGATTTACAAGGGAAGAAATGGTTTAACAGAGAATTAAATGTAGTTGAAGATTTCGAATTTACGCTTAAAAAGTACCCTAATGCAAAGGAAAAGGATTTTTATTTTCTTCCAAGTATTCATAAAATAGCAATTATAGGTAGAGAAAGTCCTTCGCTTGGACAACTGCAAAAGTTTTTTCAGTTGGCTTTATCTAAAGTTGTAAATCAAGAATTCGATGAATCCGTCGAGGTTAATATTGTAACTGACTCAATTTTACTGGATAAGATATATTCTTCTTCTAAATTGGTTTCATTGGAATTGCATGTCTCTTATTCTAATAATGATGTGAATGAAGATTATGAAGCTGCAATTGATGATGAATTAAAAGCTCAGGAAGTACGAAAAATGCATTCAACTTTTTCTGGAACGTCCAAAAATCCTTTAAAAATTAAGAAAAAGAGCCTTATTGGAGGTATTCTTTCTCTTACAAGAAATAATGGATATGCTATTGCCAAAGGTGAATTTGATGGTGAATATCAAACCGTTTCGACTCAAAATTATCCGCAAAGTTGTAAGTTGGTAACTACAGAGAAAAATTTGAAGTCCGAATTGAAGAAGAAAATGTTGTCATTCTTTGGAAGAAATGGGTAATAAAAAATATACCGGTTGGAGGAATGTTTGGCATATTTATCCTTGGAGATATTTGCTGAAAAGTATATGGCGTCCTTTATTTCTTGAAATCCTCTGCATCGTTGTTATAAATATGTCGTCAATACCTACTGTTGATATGTTAGGACACCTTTGCTCTTTTGTGAATGGAGGTTATCCTAGTATTGTAGGTTTTGTATTGTCTGGGTATGCCTTATTGATAGGTTTCAGTAATTCAGAACTAATTCAAAAGCTCTCTAAAAGAAAAAATGAAAATAAGCCAGCTTTATTCCAAAAAATCAATGCTACGTTTGCCATGATGTTATTAATGCTAGTTGTCACATTGTTATTCAGCTTTGTGGTAAGCATTGTTATGAAGGCGAATGTAAGTGGATGTTTTTTTCTGAGCGGGTATGAAAATGCCATAAATACAGCTACTTTATATTTATTCTTATTTATCATATTCTACAGTTTGTTCTCTTTACTTGACGTCGTCATGAATATCTTCAATTTTGGGCAATTTGCATTTGTAATAAATGATTTGAAAAATAAAAAAGTTCTTCAGAATAAAGATAGTGTTGAAGGTCAATCTGATTATCCGTGTCTAATACAGATGTTGATAAAATTATGCAATTGTATTAAGAGGTTATAATTACTATTCTGCAGAGAGTTTCGAAAGTTCTTTATTGGTAGGTGTTGGTGTACGTGTAAAGAAAAATATTCGGTAGGCGAAGCATCATTAGCATTTTATGAGCTACTTTTCGCTTTTGGTGTGGAGCCTACCTCTTTAAAAATAAAGACAATGGTAGAGTATATAATAGAATCTAAATTATTGGCATTCTTGGCACCCAAAATTACGGTTGGTGTCATTAACTTACTTCGGGATGTCACAGACGAATGTAAGCAGGCGTTAAAGGACGACATTTATGCTTATATCGGTAATTTTGTCGGGAAGTACTCTAGAATCAAGACGTTTCTCTTTGAGGAGCGACGTGATTTCTATGATGTCTATTTTCTTCTTTCTTTAAAAGGAAGAAATAAAGAGATGCAAGTACCTGATAATCCGAATATGTTATTTATAGAGCATAACTTCATAACACTTCTAGCTATAGATAATTTATTTAGTAACAATACAAAATTTGATTAATGATAGATATAAAACGTAAAGAGGAGTGTTGCGGATGCAACGCTTGTGGTGATGTATGTCCAAAAGGTTCCATATCTTTTAAGGTTGACACCGAAGGATTTTGGTATCCAGAAGTAGATATGAATACATGTATTAATTGTCGTCTTTGTGAGAAGGTATGTCCTATCTTACAACCTGCAGATAAAGTTGTAAGATATGACGAACCGCGAGTGTTTGCAGCATACTCAAAAGATGACAGTATTCGTACAGACAGTACATCTGGTGGTGTACATTCTATGCTTGCTAAAGCTATGTATGCTAAGAATGCGTATGTTGGTGGAGCCGTTTATAATGATGACCATACTGTATCACAGATTGTTGATGCAAATCCACAACGCTTGGAAGAAATAAGAAGTAGTAAATATCTCCAAAGCAATGCTAAAGGTGTTTATAAGGAGATAAAGCAACTTTTGAGAGAGGACAAGGAAGTTTTCTTCTGTGGTTGTCCTTGCCAGGTACAGGCTCTATATAAGGTGCTGGGCAATAAGGATTATGATAATCTAACAACTTGTGATTTTATTTGTCGAGGTGTCAATTCCCCTAAAGTCTTTATCAGGTATATGGATATGCTTGAGCGCCAGTTTGGAGCTAAGGCAACCAAGATAAAGTTTAAAGCGAAAGAATGGGGATGGCATAACTTCTCTATGCGTGTGAACTTTGCTAATGGAAAGGAATATTGCAAAGACCGTTATCACGACCTTTTCTTTATAGGTTATTTACAAGCAAACCTTCTTACTCGTCCTTCTTGTTATGAATGTCATTTCAAGGGGTTCCCACAGAAAGCAGATATTACACTTGCCGACTTTTGGGGTATTGAAAATATAGACAAGACGATGGATCAAGACAGAGGTACATCCCTTGTTATGGTAAATTCTGACAAAGGAATGGCACTTTTTGAGGCTATAAAGAATAACGTCAATTGGAAAGAGTTTACAATGACAGATGCTCGTAGAGGGAATCCTGCCATGAATACGTCTTTAAAAACTCTTAAACCCAATCGGGCAGAGTTTTATGAAGCTATAGATCTGGAACCATTTGAGGAAGTTGCTAAGAAATTTTTTCCTCCAGTTCCAACAAAATTCACTGCAATAAAGAAGAAAACTATTAGGTTTGCAATGTTGTCCAAACGAATACTATCATTATTTAAGCATATGGGACTGTCGGTTAGTGCATGGAACACTTTCTTTTCTATCAATCTCATATCCTCAAATGTTGTCAAGGCGATTCGTTATCCTTTTTTAAATGTCAGTAGAACTGTTGTACAGATGAATGCAGGTTCTCAGATGATTTTGAAAGGAAAATTAATTGTAGGTATAAAGCAGGTGAAGAAGTCAAGACCAGAGACCCGTATTTTATTGGAGGACAATGCCAAAATTACAGTAGATGGAGATTTTAGTGTATATGCAAATTCTTATATTCGTATATTTCCTAATAGTCATTTAATCCTTCATGGTGGTTTTATTAATGAAAATGTACAAATATCTTGTGGCGAAACCATAGAGATAGGTGAAGGGGCAACTATAGGACGTGATGTATGTATACGTTCTTTTGATGGTCATACTATTGAAGAAGAAGGTTATAAGATTGCCAAACCAATCAAAATAGGTCGACATGTATGGATTGGTCAAGGTGCAACCATTCTTAAGGGCGTGACCATCGGTGAAGGTGCAATTGTTGCTTCCGGAGCACTTGTAACGAAAGATGTTCCTGCACATTCAATAGTTGGAGGGGTACCTGCAAAAGTTCTCAAGGAAAACGTAAAATGGCACAGATAATGGTAGTATCAGATAATAAACGTATAGCTAAAAATACCATCTTCCTGTATATAAGGATGATAGTGGTGATGCTTGTTTCGCTTTATACTTCAAGAGTCATTCTGAATACTTTAGGTGCTTCTGATTATGGTATATATAATGTTGTTGGTGGAATAGTCACCATCGTTGGTTTCCTTAATAGTGCTCTTGGTGCAAGTACTAGCCGTTTTTTGACATTTGCCCTTGGTGAGAGGAATTTTGATAAGCAGAAGTCTACTTTTGGTGCTTGCCTAAATTTGCATATTGGTATTGCTTTATTGGTGTTGATATTCGGCGAAACAATTGGTCTGTGGTTCTTTTATGAAAAGATGGTTATACCTGAAAATCGAATGGTTGCTGCATTTTGGGTTTTTCAGTTTTCCATTATTACCACGATGGTGAGTTTTACACAGGTACCATATAATGCATCACTCATAGCACATGAGGAGATGGCAATATATGCGTATGTTGGATTATATGAAGCAGTTTCTCGTCTTGTTATTGCATACTTGATAACGATCTCCCCTATAGATAGTCTTGTGTTTTATGGCTTGCTGCTATTGGTAAATACCGTTATAGTACAGCTGTTCTATAGGTGGTATGTAGTAAAACATTTTGTTGAATGTAGATTTTCTCTTGTAAAAGATAAAGAACTATACAAGCGGCTTATAAGTTATGGAGGTTGGGATCTATTTGGTCATTTAGCGCTAGTTTGTCAAGGAGAAGGAGTAAATCTATTGCTTAATATTTTCTTTGGTCCAATCGTTAATACAGCACGTGCTATCGCATTTCAAATTCAAGGTGCAGTAACTCAATTTATAGGTAGTTTTATGACAGCTGTTCGCCCACAAGTTATCAAAAATTATGCAGAAGGTAACGTGGATAAAATGTATATAATGACGTTTTATGCAGCTAAGTTTTCTTATATATTGATGCTTGCACTTGTTGTGCCAATTATCTTTGAAATTCATTTTATTTTAGGTATTTGGTTAGGGGATGCAGTACCTGAAGAAACTTCATTGTTTGCTGTTATTGTACTTATAACTTACACTTGGCGTACTTTTCATATCGCAGCGCTCATGCCATATCATTCTATTGGAAAGATAAAAACTGGTAATGTTACAATAGGTAGTATGATGATTGCAACATTACCTGTGGGATATGTTCTTCTCAGATTAGGTTGTCCTGCATATTCTGTATTCTTGGTTATTTTTGCTGTAGAAATAGGTAGTATGTTTGCTGTTTACTGGCTTATTCATAAATACGAATATTTTCCTTATAGGTATGTGTTTACCAAGATACTTCTACCATGTGGATTAGTGACATTATGTACTATTATATTTCCAACAATGATAACGCATTTTATGCATGATGGTTGGGGGAGATTATTTATGGTAGGTTTCTCTGCAGAAATTTCATTGTTATTGTCAGCCTTTCATTTAGGTTTAAAAAAGGAAGAACGAGCAAAAGTTTTCTCATTCATTTATAATAAATTTAAACATCAATAATATGTCAATAAAGAGTTTTTTTAAAAGAGTACTCTCGACGGCACAGCCAAAGAGAATAGTAAAAGCCAATTTTACATTTAAGAATGAAAATACGTATATGGCAGATAAAATAGTTCTTGTTACAGGAGGTGGTAGTGGTTTCGGTTTAGCCATAGCAAAACGTTTTGTTGAATGTGGAGCAAAGGTAATTATTACGGGGCGTAATGAAAATAAACTTGAGTCAGCAGTGAAATCATTGGGGCATAACGTATCCTATCTTGTATGGGATTTATGTGATGTGTCTATAGCCAAGACGAAAATGAACGAGGCTAATGCTATCTATGGTACAATTAATGTAGCCATTAATAATGCAGGTGTTTGGACTCCTAAGAAATGGAACGACATTGATGAGGCAGAATGGAACAAAATACTTGATACCAACCTCAAAGGTTTGTTCTTTATCTGTCAAGCAGAAGGTGAAGCTATGGCTAACAGCAATTCTACGGTCAGTAAAATTATTAATATAACATCCATAGAGGGTGTTCGTGGTGGATTTGGTCCTTATTGGGCATCTAAATGGGGAGCTAATGGTATTACCCGAGGAATGGCAAAGGCTCTTATAAAGAATAATGTTGTTGTAAATGCAATAGCCCCTGGCATGGGGTTAACTGATATTAATCCTAATCTTCCCAAGGATGGAAATCTAAATTTATCATATAATTTAAATGGAAGATATGTAACTGTTGAGGAAATTGCGGAAACGGCATGTTTCTTAGCTTCGGATGCTGCAAATAGTATTGTAGGACAGGTGATAGTGGTTGATGGTGGAATGGCATTAAATTAATATACGATGATTATTTTTATTTTAGCACTCATTATATTATGCATTGCTGTATTATTTATTGCCAATGCCATTTATAAGCGAACAAATCATTTCAACAATCAGTTTGTTGATGTACGCAAGTATTGGGATATGGCGATTTTTCCCAATAACTTGCAAGTGGTGAATCTAGGAAGTAATCACCCTAAGTTTGCATTTGATTATAGTGAAATGGATGTTCAAGCCATGAATTGTGCTGTTGGTCCTCAAACTTTTGAATATGACTTTGCCATATTACGTAAAATCACATCTCATTTGGCTTCTGGAGCATGTGTATTAATCCCTGTATGTCTATTGAGTTTTTTTTTATATCGTCAAAAAACGAGAAGTACACATGCCAAATACTATACATTTCTTGATAAGGATGATATTGTAGATTACAGTAAAATGGAGCAAATAAAGCTTTTAAAGTATCCCGTTTTATTTAATCCCCGTTTGCTTCGCTATGTTCTTTGTGATGTAAAGAAGGATATACGTCTTGAACTGGTAGAGAACCCAATGAAGGATGTTGCAACTCTCTATAAAGATGCAGACCATTGGATAGACTGTTGGAATCAGCAGTTTGACATTGTATTGCCAAAGCCAAACCTTTCGGAAAAGAATATGAGTGATATTGAGCAAAATATACGTATTCTACGTGAAATGCTAGAGTACTGCAAAATGCATAATTTCAAACCGATAATAACAATTTTGCCAGTAACAGATTATCTTTCTTCTCGCTTTACAGATGAGTTTATCCATGAGCATATTCTTAGATATATAAACGCTGCTAACACTTTAAAAATACCAGTCTTGAACTATTTGAAGGACAAGCGCTTTACGGCATCGGAACTTTATATCAATAGCTTCTTTATGAACAAGAAGGGAAAGAGGTTGTTTACCAAGGAGATTTTAAATAGATTGGAAAAAGATTTAAAATATATTAAATTATGAAAATAGGTATAATTACCAGACCTTTAACAAGTAATTATGGGGGTATTCTACAGAACTATGCATTGCAGAAAGTTTTGCAGAACATGGGGCATGATGTTTGGACAATAGATTACAGAAAATACACTTGGCTTGACTGGTTAGATAAAGCATGGCGTGTAGTAATTTATAAGATATTAGGAAAAGCTATTCATTTTGATAAAACTCCACAAGAACATATCAAAGAAGAAATTCCCTTGCGGGGGTTTGTGAATAGATACATTAAATTAACCACACCACGTACAAGAAAAATAGAACGTAATATAGTCTGCAAGTACGGATTTGATGCGATTGTTGTGGGTAGTGATCAAGTGTGGAATCCAAGATACAGTAAATATATACAACGCTATTTCTTGAGTTTCATTAAGAATCAGAAAATTAAGCGTATAGCTTATGCGGCATCTTTTGGTGTTGACAAATGGACTTTTACAGAAAGACAAACTAAGATATGTTCAAAATTAGCCACTTGTTTTAATGCTATTTCTGTTAGGGAATTATCTGGTATAAAACTATGCAAGAATTATTTAGGAGTAGATTCTGTTAATGTTCTTGATCCTACACTTCTTTTATATGCTAGTGATTATTGTGATTTATGCAAAAATATACCAAAACAGAATCCCTTTGTTTTTGCCTATATACTAGATGAGAGTGTTGATAAGTTGGCTGTAATTAAGAATTTTGCTCATAAAAAAGGATTGCCGTATTTTATCAAAAGTGCAGGAGCAAAAGTAGATAGCAGTGATTCTGTTGAGCTTTGGTTGTCTTATTTTCGTGATGCAGAGTTTATAATTACAGATTCTTTTCATGGTACTGCATTTTCAATCAATTTTAACAAGGACTTCTTTGTTTTTGAAAATTCAAAGAGAGGTAATAGTAGATTTGATTCATTGTTAGGAAATCTCGGACTAATGACAAGAATAATTAATTCATCGGATATAGATGATACAAATAAAATAGATTGGAAAAAAACAAATGAAATTCGTGAAGAGTTATTGATAGAATCAATAAAATGGTTGGAACATAGTTTATAAATATTAGATTTCTTATCTGATAAATTATATCATAATTCTTTTTCTCATTACCATACTAGTAAATTATGAAAACTCCTAAAGTTTCAATTATCGTTCCTGTTTATGGAGCAGAAAAATATATTGCACGATGTGCAAAAAGTCTTTTTAATCAGACATATTCTAATGTAGAATATGTTTTAGTAAACGACTGTACACTAGATAAAAGTATTGATGTCCTTCGTAATGTCATTAAAGAATTCACTTATAGAGAACAACAGATTAAGATTATTGAGCATTCTCAAAATGGAGGATCCGCCTCTGCGAGGAATACTGGTCTTCATAACGCTACTGGTGATTATCTCATGTGGGTGGATGCAGATGATTTCTTAGATAATGATGCTATTCAAAAATGCGTAGATCAAATAGGTGATGCGGACATAATTACATTCGGTGTTGTTAAGCATACTATTAGGGGTATTATTCCTATGACAAATATTGCTTATAACAATGTAGAGGAACAGTTATGTGGAATAATAAAACATGATTGTCATCACGGTTTATGGGGACGTATGTATAAAAGAGAAATATCTGTAAAACATAAGATTTCTTTCTTTGATGGTCAAAATATGGGTGAGGACTTCCAATGGGTAGTTAGAAATTTTGCTCATTCTAAGAAGATAAAGGTAATAAGTGACGCAATGTATCATTATGAATTTATGAATGAAGACTCTATAGTTCACAAACCTTCTTTTGCGAAAAAACAACAAGCCAAATTTAATTATGAGATAGCTCGCAAAGAAACATATGGAATGTCCAATAAGATTGATAAGGCTTTAAATATCAAGAAAGCAAATCTATTGGTTGGATTATTAGAATCTTGTTGTGAAGGTAATGAAGGAAAAGATGTATTTAATTCCTTAAATAGTGAAGTTTCACAACTATCTAACGTTGCCAAGTCGGCTATAGGTATAGAGCATAGAATCATGTTTTATATAAAACAATATCAGATTGCTCGACTATATATTATTGTTGCAACAATAGTGAATAATCTATTAAAAAAACTGAGAAATGGTAAATGAAGTTGGACTTCCTGGTATTTATGTAATTCTTTTGGTTATTCTGTTTTTATATAGATCGTTCCCAAAAAGTAATGCATTATATTATACTTCAGTGTTTGCTTTAGTGTGTGTTGCTGTGTTGAGAGGTGTTGAGGTCGGTACTGATTATCCAAGTTATATTTCTGATTTTGAAAACTATTATTCCGTAGAAAGAGTTTTAGCTGCTACTTCAAGAACAGAAAAAGGCTTCTATTGGTTGCTTTATTATTCAAATAGCCTTGGAATACATTATATTATTTTATATGGTGGAATGTTTGTGACAACCCTTTGGGCTATTCTGCGCTTGGCAAATTATAATAGATGTGATAAGTCTTGGGTTTTGTTATTGTTTTATATGATGGGCTTTTATTTTATGTCGTTCAATATTATTCGACAAATGTTTGCCATAAGTTTAATACTGCTTGCAGTTCCTTGGTTGTTTGAAAGAAAGTATGTCCTATTTGCTGGCGTTACTTTTTTGACTTCTTTGTTGTTTCATTCTAGTGAAATGTTATTCCTCTTGTTGATACCATTACATTGGTATGTGAATAAAGTAAATGGCCAATTAAACAAGACAATTCTTTATGCAGGAGTTATTGGATCTTTTGTGATGTACTATGTTGCGCAAAGATTTTTGTTTGTATATGTATTACAACTATTGTCCTTATTAGGAATGGGTGATACATATGCTATTTATATTGAACTTGCTGCGGATCGTGAGTCTATTGGCAATACTACTTCTATGTTGTATACAATACTGGCATTGGTTGTCGTATTCCTGAAAAATCCAAAGACTTACATATTTGAAACCTACGCTGTCGTAATCTCAATTGTAATTTTTAATTTGACAAATGTAATGGCTGTATTTGCATATCGTTTATTTATTGATTTCAATATATTCATCTTGTTCCTCATACCATTAATGTTAGGAGAGTTGAGAAATAAGGAAAAAAGATATTTTATGGCTGTTATTATTTGTTTCTGCTCAGTAATGTTTACTTATAAATATTATTTAAATAATAATGGTCAGGTTAAACCTTATTATTTCATATTTGAAGATGGAAAATAATATAAATAATACGTTGCAAAATGACCTTTGTACAGGATGTGGTGTTTGTGAAGGAGCTTGCCCTTTTGATGCTATCACTACAGTCGTAGAAAAAGGGAATTTTCGCCCAAAGATTGACAGTTCTAAATGCAAGAATTGTGGGCGTTGCATAAAAGCTTGTCCTGGTCTTGGTGTTGACCTCGTGCGTCTTGCTGATAAATATCAGTCAGAAAATACCAATCATGACAAGATGGCTGGTAGGTATGAAAAGTGTTTTACTGGGTATTCTAACGATTTTGAAGTAAGATATCATTCTGCTTCAGGAGGTATGGTGAGTCAGTTTCTTATTTGGTTGTTAGAGAATAAGAAAATAGATGGAGCTGTTGTTACAAGGTTCGACAAAGAGAATCCACTGTTGGTAAAAACATTTATAGCAACTACTCGCGGAGATATTATATCTGCAAGAAGTAGCAAGTATGCACCTGTTACATTAAATAGAGCGGTACAAGACATAAAGGCAGCTTCTGGCTCTCGATATGTTATTGTAGGTCTCCCATGCCACATTCAAGGATTACGCAAACTCATGGAGATAGACAAGAAACTACGAGATAAAGTGGTTGGATTGTTCGGCATCTATTGTAGTTGTGGACGTTCTTTCTATATGACAGAACAGGTGTTTAAGGAAAGAGGAATTCCAAAAGACAAAATCACTTATTTCCAATATCGTGACGAAGGATGTCTTGGGAAGATGGTAGTGAAAGTCCCCGAAGAGGATGCGAACACTATTAGGGTTATTGATAATAACTCTGAAAGTGTTCTTTCTAACGAGGTACTAACTTATAAAGAACACTATCAGAGTTATTATCATCCCTTGAGAAGTTTCTTTATTCCTCGCAGATGTCTGTTCTGCATAGACCATTATGCGGAATTGTCTGATATAAGTTTTGGAGATATTCATATAAAGCCATATTCGGATGACAAAATAGGCGTAAACAGTATTATCGTTAAAAATAAAGCATGGCTTAGTCTTTTTGAAGAATGCCAAAAGGCAGGAGTTGTTCATTTGGATGAAGTTCCTTTTAAAACTATTTCTGATTCACAAAAGATGTCATTCAAAAAGAAAGGCAGAAATGGGGCATTCATCAATATAGGTAAAAAACTTGGTTGGGTAGTTCCACAATATGATGTGGGTTATCTTCGCCAACCGACCATGCATGATTGGTTGGATTATGTGCAAAATCGAGGCCAACAGTTCTTGGGTAGACATAAGGCACTTTGGCCATTGATAATAAAGTTAAAATCGAAAGTAAATATTCATTGATATGACGAAAAAAGTAGGTTGTGTTATAGCTTATAAAAAGAACCATACAAATTATGGTACTTCGCTTGTGGGCTATGCATTAGTGAAAAAGTTGCAGCAACTTGGATATGATGTGGAGATTATAAATTATGTCAAAAGGCTATCTTTCTCAGAAAAGGTTGCAATTGCTATAAATCAGTTTAGAGTGCAAGGCGCAAAAATGTTCTTAAAGCGTTTTGAGAGTAGACCAACATGTCAGGCATATATTGATGGAATAAAAACAAGAACGAAATCGGTAGAAGCTTACAAACAAAAGAAGCTTATACCGTTGTTTCATGACTATGTAGGGTATCAAGCATTGACTGAAGGTTCACTAAACTATGATGCCGTAGTTGTTGGTAGCGATCAAGTTTGGCTTCCTCATGGTTTAAAGACAAAGTTCTTTAATTTGTTGTTTGTTAATGATGCAGTACGTAAGATAGCATATGCAAGTAGTTTTGGAGTAAGTGAGATACCTTCTTTTCAGAAAAAAGATACAGCTTATTACTTGAACCGCTTTTACCGCGTAAGCGTGAGAGAGCAGAAAGGGAAGGAAATAGTTGATGTATTGTCTAAAAATAAGGCAACAGTAGTTGCAGACCCAACTCTCTTACTTAATGCTGATGATTGGGCAAAGGAAGCCAAGAATGCTAATGTTGATACATCTAAACCATATATTTTCTGTTATTTTTTGGGGACTAATCCTGATGCTCGAAAAGCTGCCAACGAATTGAAGGCTAAAACTGGACTAAAAATTATAGCTCTTCGTCATATGGATGAGTTTGTTGATAGTGATGAACAGTTTGGAGATGAAGCACCATATGCTGTAGACCCTAATGATTTCGTTAAGTATATCAAGGATGCAGAATACGTTCTTACAGACTCTTTCCATTGTTCAGCATTCAGTATACAGTTCCATAAAAAGTTCATGACTTTCTATCGTTTTGCTATTGGTGCAAAAGGTGGAAGGAACAGCAGAATTGATTCTTTGTTTAATGTGCTCGGTATTCCAAGAGAACATATTTACCAAGGGGATGTTCTGAAGGTGGGTAATCCTATAGAGTGGAGTGTTGTAGAAGAAAAACTTCTGACATTTCGAAAAAAAAGTATTGAATATTTGAAATTAGCACTTGATTAAAGTATAATACTAAATTGAATTGGAATGAGCTATATAATATCAAACAGATTAAGTCAACAAGTACTTATGTCTGGTGTGAAATACAAGGACAATCACCCAGGAGGTATTTCTGCTGTCGTACAATATTGGTCGGAATATATTGATGGTATTAGATATTTTCCGATGTTTAAAGAGGGTAGTAGAATAAGTAAGGTAAAAATCTTCGCATGTTCTTATGTGCGTATGTTCTTAACTCTTCTTTTTGACAAACAAGTAAAAATAGTACATGTACATACTGCTGCAGGTACAGATTTCAAAAGGTCTACTAAAATTATAAATTTAGCCAAGAAATTTGGAAAGAAAGTTATCCTGCATTCCCATGCTTCACAATTTAAAGTTTTTTATGCAGAAGTTTCTAATGAGCAGAAAAATAACATTTTACAAACTCTTCGTAAAGCTGATAAAGTAATAGTGTTATCGGAATCTTGGAAAGAATGGTTTGAGAAAATAGGTGTTGAATCTAATAAGATAATTATTCTACATAATATAACTGCTTATCCAAAGTTTCTGCCAGTAGATAAAGATACACAAATAGACATAGAAAGGCGTCCTGTTAGATTTCTTTTTATGGGTGAAATTGGTAAACGAAAAGGTGTGTTTGACATAATTCGTGGACTCGTAAAACATAAAGAAGAAATAAAGGATAAAATAGAATTGCGGATTGGAGGAAACAAAATGGAAGAACAACTCCGTAATGCTATTGCTGAAGGTGGTTTGTCTGACTTTGTGAAATTTGAAGGATGGGTGAGTGGCGAAAAGAAAATAGAATTGCTTAATTGGGCTGATGTGTATATTCTGCCATCTTTCAATGAGGGTTTACCTATTTCTATACTTGAAGCCATGAGCTATAAGAAGCCTATTATCTCTACACCAGTAGGAGGTATACCTGAGGTAGTGGATAAGACAAATGGAATACTTGTAACTCCTGGAAATGATGAAGAAATATTCTCAGCAATGAAACACTATGTTGATTACAAAGCAGATATAACAAAACATGGTGAGGAAAGCTATAAGAAAGCAGAAACTTATTTGCCCGATTACGTGCTTAACCATTTGAAACGAATTTATGAATCTTTGATACTGCAATAGCATATGGGAAAACTAAACAATACAGTAATGTTCGCTTGTAAAGAGTATAGACGAAATAGTGAAATACTATCTTTTTTATAAAATTGTGAACTTATTGAAGCTGAATTTGTGAACGCTTATAAATGATTACAACTTATGCCAAGTCCAACTAACGTTATTGGAGATAGAGGAGAAATGATAGTTTCTACGCGTCTCATGGAATATAATCTATTTCAAGTATTCTTATTGGGTGGTAAGGTTCCTGCATTCGACCTGTTGGTAGAGATAATACCGCAGAATGTAAATGAGAAACCTTATCAATTTTTAGTTCAGGTGAAAACAACTTCAAGGGTCAATTGTTTTACACAACAGCAACGACTGAAAACACCTATCCCTCAAGGCAAATTGGATGCTCTTATTGGCAGACCTTTACCGTCATATGCAGCTGGTGTTGATTTGAATACAGAAGATGTGTATCTCGTGCCATGTTTCGATACAAATAGCGGATATAACGGGTCTATTCCAACAAACAACAGGTTGGTAAATAAACCAAAGACACCGAATAATTTAGTGTTGTTACAGCGCCTAAAATCTGATATTATAGATTATTGGCACGGATTAAATATTGATACTTATAAACCACAATTTAATTCTACACTATGATAAATAATTCGAGAAATTATCGTATGCTGCAAATAGCAGCAATGATATTGTATAGGAATATTCCTAATATAACTTTAGTACAATCCGATGATAATGTATATGATATATTATGTTCTTCGACTATAGGTGAGTTGAGATTTGGAATTAATGTAGTGTCAAGTTCTTTCTCTACTTCTAATACTTATGAACATTATCTTAAATATCTCGATTCTGTAGACTATTCAGATAAGAACTATCGAATTCCTATTTTGCTGATGGCTGTTAATGAGAGCACTGAAACTGCAATGATAGGTATACAAGTTGGTTGGAGGTTTGGACGTCCAATAATTTTCAAAAAACCGACAATGATGAGCGTCACTCAGGAAAATGCAGACAAAATTATAAATTCAGTAAAAATGATGGATAATACAATACGTATGTTATCGGAGCATGGCATGAAGATAGTTAAGACTATTGCTGTAGAGAGTATACAACATAATGGAATGGCACATTATGCCAAGATAGTTTATCTACGTGATTTTACCGAACAATACAAGATGAAACAAAAAATAGTGGTTGATGAAAGAGAAAAGTTCAACCGCTTATTTAATGGAATTCCTGAGGATGAATATCCCAATGATTTTTTAGATAACTCCATATTGGAAATGGTAAATCAGAAATTTTCAGGAGCGAAGCTAACAAGCAGTATGATGTTATTTTCTTCGGACTTAAGAGAACTTCAACAGCTTGCCCATTCAATAATAATGAAAGCAGAAATGTTTGTAGAACCAAATCTTACAAATATGTCCAATGCTGTGCTATCCATGTTAGAAGGTGTAAAATTTCTGCATTTCAATATTGATTTTTTTGTTGATGCACCTTATTGTAAAGCGACTTTTGAGAACCTTTCGCTTCATAAAATAGAACCAATGGAAGGCTGGTTACGAACATATAATGAATATGATGAGGCACTCAAAACCCTACATAGTCCAACTGAATTTTTTATATAACAAAATGAGTAAACTAAACAATACCATAATGTTCGCCTGTAATCAAGGCGGACATTTCTCCCAAATGATGGCTTTGCATGATTTGTTTGGCAAGTATGAAACTGTGCTTGTAACAGATAATGTACGTGCTACAAAGCAAATGCCAGCATTGAAGGAGATAGGAGCAATAGAAATAATGGAAGGGGAATCTTCCAGAAGAAAAGAATTGAAGGATGATGACACTGGAAGCAGATGGTCGTTCTTAGGTGTTTATTTTAAAATGCTGTTAGCCAGTAGGAAGTTGTGGAAGAAGTATAGACCCAAAGTGATTGTTTCTACAGGTAGCAACATTGCTGTTCCATTGTTTATAATAGGTAAACTGCATGGAAGCAAGATAATCTTTATTGAGACCCGTGCAAAGGTATATGCACGTTCGATGACGGGAATATTAGTTAGACGTATGGCTGACCAGATATTTGTTCAATGGCCAGAAATGCTGAAGCTTTATCCTGAGGCAAAATATTGTGGAACATTAGTATAATCTCATTCGATAATGGTATTCATAACATTAGGAACTCAAGGCAACCAGTTTCCTCGTTGCCTTGAAATGGTGGAGAAGTTGATAGAAGAACTTCACCCTAACCAAGAATTTATAGCGCAGTTGGGCAATACGCATTATTCTTCAAATAAGATAAAGTGTCTGGATTATGTACCAGAGACTGAGTTTAAGGAGTATATAGCCAAGGCAGATGTAGTGATAAGTCATGCCGGAAGTGGTGCTTTGTTCAGTGCAATTCAGAAAGGCAAGAAGTGTATAGCTGTAGCTCGTTTGGAAAAATACAATGAAATGCTTAATGACCATCAGACAGAACTTGTACGCAAACTGTCGGAAGAAGGCTATATTCTTGATGGCACATATTCCATTGTAGATGCATGGAAAAAACTTGATGGCTTTGTGCCACGCAAGTGTGATTTTGAATGCAATATTCCAATGGAAGTGGAGATCTTATTAAATAAGTGGGGAGTTGAAAAAATAAAATCTTAAATCATGGTATTTAATAGTTTTAATTTCTGGCTTGTGTTTCCTTTAATTTTCTTAGTATATTGGATAATACCAAAAAGGTTTTATAAAGCCCAAAATATTTTCTTGCTTATAGTTAGCTATTTGCTATATATGAATTGGAAACCTTCATTTGCATTGATTCTCCTTGGGGTTACATCAATATGCTATT